>JAKAGH010000242.1 GCA_021817645.1 Deltaproteobacteria bacterium | reverse complement strand
GGCCGCTTGGCAACGCCGCAGTTGCGGCGAGAAAAAAAAGATTAACCACAGGGACACAAAGAGCACAGAGAATCACAGAGAAATATTTTTCCATGGCGGCAAGGCCGTCATGGAAAAGATGTTCTCTGTGTACCTCTGTGTCCTCTGTGTCTCTGTGGTAAATCTTTAATTTTTACGAGGCAGATATGATCATTCCTGGATTTCGGTTTGCCGCGGCCATGGCCGGCATCAAGAAGCCCGGCGTTTGGGACCTGGCCTTAATGGCCGCAGAGGAGCCGGTGGCGGCCGCGGGGGTCTATACCCGCAATCGGGTGAAGGCTGCGCCGGTGCTGATTTGCCGGCAGCGCCTGCGGTCGGGTCAAGCCCAGGCCATTTTGGTGAATGCGGGCAATGCCAATGCCTGCGCCGGGGACCAGGGCCTGGCCGCGGCCCGGGAGACCACCGGGCTGGCCGCGGACTTGCTGGGAATCCCCGGGGGCCTGGTCCTGCCGGCCTCCACCGGGGTCATCGGCCAGCCGCTGCCCGCGGCGAAAATCAAAGCCGCGCTCCCCGATTTGGTGGCCAATCTCCAGCCGGAAGGTCTGCCGGGAGTGGCCCGGGCCATCATGACCACTGACACCCGGCCCAAGACCGCTTCTTTTCAAGGCAAAAGCGGCGGCAAGAAATTCACCCTGACGGGCATCGCCAAGGGCTCAGGCATGATTCACCCGGATATGGCCACCCTGCTGGTCTTCATCTTCACCGACGCGGCCGCAACCCCGGCAATGATGAAAACCCTGCTGCACCGGTCCCTGCCGGTGAGTTTTAACCGCATCACCGTGGACGGCGACACCTCCACCAACGACACGGTCCTCTGGCTGGCCAGCGGCAAGGCGGGGAATCACGTAATTGCTGAGGAAGGCCTGGAGAGCGCGGCCCTGGGCGAGGCGCTTAACCAGGTGATGGGCGACCTGGCCCGGCAGGTGGTGGCCGACGGCGAAGGGGCCCGGCATTTCTTCCGGGTGGATGTCAAGGGCGCGGCCACTGCGGCTGCGGCCCGGAAAGCGGCCATGACCGTGGCGCTCTCCCCCCTGGTGAAGACGGCCATGGCCGGGGAAGACGTGAATTGGGGCCGCATCATGGCGGCGCTGGGGCGCTCCGGGGCCCGGTTCGACCCGGAACGGGTGGACATCGCCTACGGGGAGGCCCAGGTGGTAAAAAACGGCCTGGGGCTGGGGACCGCGGCCGAAGCCCGGGCCCAGCAGGTGCTCCAGGCCGGCCCCTTTACCCTGGCCATCGATCTGCACCAGGGTGATTTTGCCGATTACTACGAGACCTGCGACTACACCGAGGAATATATTCACATCAACGCCGATTACCGGAGTTGATCCGCGTCCCTGGGATCAGCAGGCGCGCCTGACCGCAACGGCGGCAGGTGCGGTCTGCTGGTCCCGGCCCTGCTTACCAGACCGCCAATCGGACAATGCCTACTGGTGAGGACGCACCCCCGGCTGCGCCCCCACCAGTTCGCCTTACCCAAGAATCTCTTCCAGGCAATTTTTGGAGTTGTCCATAGCCGCGGTCATGCTTATTCTTAGAATTTAAAAAACTCTGGCGGTTACCTGATGATACGATGTATCCTTTTCCTGATCGCAGCTCTGTGCCTCCAATTCTACCCCCTACCTGCGGCCGCGGATATCTTTCAAAAATATGCCAAAATAATTTGGATTGACCAGGAAAACCAGGTAGGCGCCGCTTACGGCCGCGGGCGCAAGCTCCTGGAATTCCGAATTTTGACCGGCGACGATGAAACCCCGACGCCTCCGGGCGTTTACGTCATCAAAAAGAAGGATGCAAATTATTATTCCCGCAAATACCAGGTGCCCATGCCCTATTCCCTCTTTTTCGATTTAAGGGGCATGCGGGCCGTTCATGAAGGAGATGTGCCTGACCCCGAGGAAAAAAGTGATTGGGCGACCCACGGCTGCATCCATGTGGAAGAGCCTTACATGAAATGGCTGTTCAATTGGGCGGAGCAAGGCAAGACCGTCGTAGTTGTTAAGGGGCGGCGGGTGTGGGAAGAAGAGCGTCCAGAAGGCATCGACAGCGGGGAAGGAACCGAAAGCCAGGAAGAAATCGAGCCCAGGGAAGGAACTGAAAATCAGGAGGGAACAGAGAGTCAGGAAGAACAGCAAGGCGAGGCAGGACAGGACGAAGAACCCGGCAATGAATAACTCTGCTTGCCAGTCAGCGCTGGTGCAGATGCTGGATGATCATATCCGCGATCACCTGGTGGCCCCGCTGATTATAATGGCCATTCAGGAAAAACATATCAGTATCTTCATGTAAATACTTGCCGGCGTCCATGACGATCATCTTCTTGATAAAGGGCGGGTACGGGCCGGAAGAGATTTTCTCCCTCAGGGAATTCACAAACCTGCTGTCCCGGGGATCGAAGGAATTGGCCTTAAAGACCAGGAGTTGCACCCCGGAAAAGTCCAGGCCGCAGTTCATGAGCACCCCCAGGAAGGCCTCAACTTCACCTTTTTCAAGTCTATATTGGCCTTCCAGGACTTGCTGATGCTTGCCGATCTTTAAAAGATAATCAAAATTACTACTTATAACTCTGGCGGCGCTCCACAGATATTTTCCCGGATAGTATTTGATCAAATCCCGATTTAGGTTGACATTCTGTTGGTACATCTCCCGACTCATGGTAATCAGTTTATTGCCATTATTTAAGAAGCTAAGATTTTCTTCATAATCATTATTGCAATACTGAATTATCAGATATTTCAACCGGTCTCGTTTGACCTTCTTGAGCAGCATCATTTCACGGACCGTCCCATAGGAAGAACACGAGCAATTGAGGACGCTCAGGCCGGTCTTGGCTTCAATGACCTTGGCAAAGGTCTCATTCTGCTCCGCGCCCCAGCCCATGGCATAGGAATCCCCCACGACTATTATCTGAGGGGAATTCAACGCTTCTTCAGTATCTCTCACTCCCAGACTATTGATGGAGTATTTCGTAGAAAATTCAAAGTCTGAGAAAACACATCTGCCGGGCTTTAAGCTATATCCCAACTCGGGATCAAATCTGGCGCATTCAGGTAAGTATTGAATACTATTCATTTCATAATTAAAATAAATTCTACGGGATATTTTATTAATGATAGTCGGAAATACTGCCGGATATTTTAACGTAATGAAAAAGAATAGCTCTAACAGCCCTAACAAAAAAATAATCATGAATATATTGATTAGAATCGCTTTAACCAGTTTAGGCATGCAGCTCATCCTGAATATTGCCGTCTCTCGGGACCTGATGCACGGCTAGGGCGAAAAAGCCTGCGAGGTTAAGAATCCCCATAGTCAGCCGCCATCGCTAAAGCCAATAAATCTGCCCTCCGGTCAGGGAGACCGGTTTTTCCTCAAAATTAAACCAGGAGGGACTTCTGGCCCCGCCTGGAATTGATCCATACTACTAGATGCGGCCAGGGCAGCCAAGGGAAAACTGCGGTTGTAAACTTGCGCCGCCAACAATAAATCCTTAATATCTGGTCAATTGAGAAATGATTGAGCGAACCTGGATTCGCCCTATCTGGAAGGAGAAAGAATGCCTTATAAAGACGCCGCGGCTCAATTGAAAGAGGCTTTGCGTCTCCGCACCGAACCCTTGGGCATCGCTTTTTTGAAGGACCCGGCCGCATTGCCGCCCAACACCCGGCGGCCCTCCCAGGTCTTTGGGAAAAAGGTGACCATCTGCCAGGGAGTCACCATGGCCCGGGTTTACGGCTGGGCCGTGGGCCTGACCCGGGAAGACCTGCTCTGCGTCCCCGGCATGCTGGCCTTCGGCTTTACTCCGGCCGCGGACCCGATTCTGGAATTGGCCCAACTCTTCTGTGAGGTGGGATTCAACGGGGAGATGGGGCCGGCCCTGAAAGAGGTGGAGTCCATGCCCCGCTTCGCGCCGGAGGAGATAGCCGCCATTTATCTCGCCCCCCTGGAGCGCCTGGCTCTGGACCCGGACGTGGTGGGCGTCTGGGGCAACGCCGCGCAGATGATGCGCCTCATTCAGGCGGCCAATTACAGCCTGGGAGAAAAGGTGCGCGGCGATTTCAGCGGTAAGGTGGAATGCTCCTCCTATCTCATCGCCCCTTATAGAACCGGCCAGGTGACGGTGTCTATCCCCGGCATGGGGGACCGCATTTTCTCCATGACCCAGGACGATGAACTGGTGATCAGCTTTCCCGCCCGCCAGTTGCCGGGCCTGCTCACCGGTCTGAAAGAGGCGGCCCGGAAGATCGGCGCCCGGTATCCCATCACCGTGTACCAGAATTTTTCCCCGGTCTTCCCTCCTGCCTATGAAGAGCGGGCTAAAAAATGGGGCATAATTTGAAGCAGTTACGAAAATATTTTAGGGAGCTGTGCCATGACTGCTCAGTCCGCCAATGCCTTTCCCCCCCTAGCCCTGAGAGTCCTCGAGGAGCGCTATTTGCGGCGGGATCCCCAGGGGCGGGTAGTGGAAACTCCGGAGGAGCTATTCCGTCGCGTGGCCCGGGGCGTGGCCGCGGCCGAGGCCCGCTACGGCGGAACTGCGGCGGTGGCCCGCCAGACCGAGGCATTCTTTGAAGCCCTGGCTTCCCTGAAATTCCTCCCTAATACCCCGACCCTGATGAACGCGGACGTGCCGGGGGGGCAACTGGCCGCCTGCTTCGTCATCCCGGTGGCCGACGACATGCGCAGCATCCTGGAAGGAGTGCGGGACATGGCCCTCATTCACCAGACGGGCGGCGGCACCGGCTTCAGCTTCACCCACCTGCGGCCCAAAGGCGACCAGGTGCGCTCCACCGGCCGCGTGGCCTCCGGCCCCGTGGGTTTTATGCGCATCTTTGACGTCACCACAGAGGTGGTCAAGCAAGGGGGCCGCCGCCGGGGCGCCAATATGGGCATCCTCAACGTGGACCACCCCGACATCCTGGAGTTCATCAAGAGCAAAGCCGATCTGGGCATGCTCACCAATTTCAATCTCTCGGTGGCGGTCACCGATAGCTTCATGGAGCAGGTGGAGCAGGATGACACCTATCCCCTGATCAGCCCCCGCACCGGCCAGGAGGTCAA
>JAKAGH010000241.1 GCA_021817645.1 Deltaproteobacteria bacterium | reverse complement strand
TGGCGGTCTACGGCATGGAGATCATCGATTGCGGTACGCCTCTTTTGTCCATGCATTCACCCTTCGAGGTCTCCTCCAAGGCCGACCTATATATGACCTATAAGGGCTACCAGGCCTTTTTTACTGCGGCTTAGAACGCTTTTGGGGTTTGCGGTTGGCAATTTTCGGTTATAATTAAAAGCGGTCAGAAATCTACCGGCCAGAGTATCCTTGAGATCCGCCTGCGAGTAACCGATATAAAGATAAATCGGCAGCGGACCAAAAACCGAATAACGCCAACCGCAACCCGGTATCCAATATGGGTAAGTTTTTTTCCAGATTTAAAAGCGCGCCTCCGGACCCGGCAGTCTCCACCTGGGGCAATCTCACCCAATTTTACAGCCTGTTGATTTTCTTGATTGCCGTACCTTTCGTTCTTATCATCGCCCTGGTGTGGCTCACCGGCATCCTGGGCTTCAGCGTCTGGATCTTTGCCGGCTTTGCCGCCCTGTTGGGCTTTGCCGTGTGGCGCGTAATCCGCCACTGGAACAGCTTTAAGGCCAAAATGGCCGGCCAGGCCAGCAACCTCAACGACATTATGCAGGAAGCGGCCAAGAACGGCAAAGACGTGGAAGTCTCTTTGCTCAACGGCGTCCTCACCCTGCGCTACCGGGGACAGCAGGGCCAGGAGGCCCTGCCCGCGGCCCTCGCGGCCGCGCCTTTGGCCCTGGCAGCTCCGGCCACCATGGAAACTTCCGGAGAAGTCCTCCACCCCGGACAGGTGCGGGAGGAGCTGCAGGAATTCCTGCGCCTGCGGGACACCGGGGTGATCAGCCCCGAGGAATTCGAACGCATCAAAACCAGCCTGCTGCAGAGAATCTCGGCCTAAGAAAAAGATTCACCACCAAGACACAAAGACACCAAGTAACACAAAGTGATAATTTTCCATTGGCGCTAAAGCGCCAATGGAAAAAATTTCTTGGTGATTCTTGGTGCCTTTGTGTCTTGGTGGTGAAAATAAGGACGCAGCCATGTCGCCCATGATCCCTGATCCGGAAAATTATTTCCGGGGTTTTATCCCGCCCCGGGACGCGCTGCTGTTGGCATTGGAAGAAGAAGCCACGCGGGAAGCAATCCCCATCGTCGGCCCGGTGGTGGGGGAGTTTTTGTACATCCTGGCCCGGGCTGCGGGGGCCAGGAACATCCTGGAACTGGGCACGGCCAGCGGCTATTCCGGCATCTATCTGGCCCGGGCCTTGCCGCCGGAAGGCAAGTTAATCAGCCTGGAGATAAGCGGAGATATGGCCCGCCGCGCCCGCTCCAACTTTCTTAAAGCCGGAGTGGAAAAGCAGGCGGAGGTCCGGGAAGGCCAGGCCCTGGACCTGATGGCCTCCATGACCGCGACCTTTGACCTGATTTTTCTGGACATCGACAAAGAAAGCTATGCCCCGGCCCTGCCCCATTGCCGCCGCCTGCTCAAGGTGGGGGGGCTGCTGATCGCGGATAACGTCGGCTTTGCCGGCGCCGATGCCTTCAACCGGGAGATCTTCAGCCAGAAATCCTGGCGCGCCGTTCATCTCCTGGCCTTCCTGCCGCAGCACTCCCCGGAAAGAGACGGTTTGTCTTTGGCCGTGCGGGTGGAATGAAAAACAGTTTTTGGTTTTTGGTTTTTAGTTAAAAGATCAGTGATTGACAACTAGTCAGCGGTGGCGATTTAATCCCCTTCCCTACCCCAGCTTTTACCTGATTTTTTCTGAACTTTTTCTTGTTTGTCTGGAAACATCTAGTATAAATGAGAGTCGCCCTTAACCTCTTTTTCCTTCGCCGACCTTCAACCCATGATTGGTGCAATTTTTTTTACTAAAAACTAAAAACCAAAAACTATTTCCTAATGCCTGACATCGACAGCCAACCCCCGACTCCCGGCGAGGCTCCTCCCCACCGCATCCTGAAAAAGTTCGCCTACCTGCTCACGGCCCGCTGGCTGCGGGAGGGGCTGGTGACGGTCTTTTTCATCCTCCTGGCCCGGCGCAGCACCACCACCTACGGGGAGTTTATGCTGGCCATCAGCCTGGGGGCCATCCTGCTGCTGGTGGGAGAGTTCGGCCTCAACCTGCCCCTGGTCTCCCTGCTCAACGATAAGAACCGGCCGCCCGGGGAATCCCTGGGCCAGGTGCTGTTGCTCAAGGGGGTGCTGTTGGTGGGGGCTTTAGGGGGGGCCCTGGTCTTTGTCCACTGGCAGGGCTATGCTCCGGCCCTGCGGCAGGTGGTCCTGGTGATCGGCGCCGGCGTGGCGCTGGAGGCCCTGGCCACCACTTTTTTTGTTGCGTTCCAGGTGGAGGGCCGCCAGGACCTGGAAGGACGGATCAAGGCCCTGGGCGCGGGGGTGGGCCTGGGTTACGGCCTCATCACTCTGTTTCTGGGCGCCGCGCCTCTGACCATCGCCTTTTTCAAGCTTATTGAGACCCTGGTCTTTCTGGCAGCAGGCGCTTATTGGCTCATCCCCCGCTCCCCCCTACGCTGGCCTTCGCTCAAGGGGGTGTGGAATATCGCCCAGAGGGGTCTGGTTTTTGCACTCATCGAGATCGCAGCTATTATCTATAACAAGGCCAACATCTTCTTCCTACAGCGGTACGGGGGCGCGGACAGCGTGGCCCAATACAGCGTCACCAACCAGACTGTGGACGGCCTCTCCGGGGTGGTATCCGGCCTGCTGCTCCAGGCCGTCCTTTTTCCCCTGTTTGTGAAGCTCTGGGATGAAGACAAAAACCGGGTCACCAGCCTGGCGCAAAACACCGCGCGCTGGCTTCTGGCCGCGGCCCTGCCCCTGATGTTTTTCTTGGCCGTCGAAAGTGACCGGCTCATCATCCTGATCTATGGCCCGCATTACCAGGATGCGGTCTGGCTCCAGAAGTATCTGGTGGCTACCATCATCTGCGGCTTTCTCCACAATCTGGCGGCCCTGCTGATGATCAGCATGCGCCGGGAAAGGCTGCTGCTGGTCTTTTATCTCAGCGGCCTGGCGGTCAACCTCCTGGCGTGTGGGCTGCTGATCCCCGCCATGCCCCTGATGGGCGCGGCCCTGGCCCTGATTCTCACCAAGGTGACGGTGGCTGCCCTCACGGTCTCTTATGGCCAGCGGCACCTGTCCCTGATTCCCAAGAAACCCCTGCTGCAAATAACCGGGACCGCGCTGGCGGGTCTCCTGGCCTATTTTCTGACCCACCCTTTCCTGCCCCGGGAAGCGGCCGAAGCCCTGGCCCTGGCCCCCACCCTGGCCCTGGCCTGGTGGTGGTGGCGGCAGGAAGAATAATTCACCACCAAGACACTAAGACACAAAGATACACCAAGTAAAATATTTTGCTTTGGCGCTTTAGCGCCAAAGCAAAAATCATTTCTTTGTGATTCTTTGTGTCCTTTGTGTCTTGGTGGTTAAGTCTTTATTTTTATCCCCAGCACCCTCCCCTTCCGGCCGACGCGATACGTAATCCCTCGCCAGCGGATCTCCCGGCTGGGCCAGGTGCGCAAGTGGCTCCAGGCGGCCATAAAGATGGCCGCGTAAAAGGCTCGCAGCCAGACCCCGAGCCCCGGAGGTTGGGGATGGATACTCCTGAAGGCCGCAGCCATGGCCGTGAGTGCGGCTAAAAAGCCGGGCCAGGCCAGGCTCGGGGTAAAACCCAGAGGTGCGGCCAGACACCGGATTCCGGCCAGAAGGACCAATCCCGCCAGGAGGCAGAACAAGACCCCCCCTGCCAGCCAGGTTCCGGGCAGGCAAAACTTGAGATAGAGCCATTGCCGGGTGAGCCAGTCACTCCAGCCGGCCAGGGTCTCTTGCCGGATGGGCGTGTCCATGCTGACGCTGGCGGCCAGCCCCACCCGCAGGCCCTTTTCCCGGAGGTGTGCGGCCAGGGAAACATCGTCCACCACGTTTTGGGACCAGAGGTGCGCGACCTGCAAATCCTCAAAGACCTGGCGTCTGATGGCCGTGGCTCCGCCCCAGGGCTGATTGAGCCGGGCAAAGGGTTTAGTGAGATAGAGAAACAAGACGGTGATGGCCCGGCCCCAGGTAGCCAGCCCCTGGTCCTGGGGGAGAACATGGTGGTAGCCGCTGACCACCTCGACCTGCCCCTGAATGATGGGGGAGACCATCTCTTGCAGCCAGTTCACGGGGGCCAGGTGGGTGCTGTCGCAGAAGGCCAGGATTTCCGGGGCGCCCCTGACGGCCCGCAGCCCGGCCAGGAGATTGTGGTTCTTCTGGCCGCAACTGACCGCGGGGCCGCTCACCACCAGGCGGGAGTGGGGATACTCGGGGATCAAGGCGCTGATTACCGGGGTGGCCGGGTCTTCCAATTCTCTGGTGCAAAAGATCACCTGATAATCCGGATAATCCTGGGTCAGCAGGGAGCGCAGGTTGACGGCCAGGCCCGCCGGGGCCCCGGCCACGGGGACCAGCAGCGCCACCGCGGGCCATGACCTCGTCTCGCCCCCCTCGGAGCCGTGATGACGCGGCGATAAATGCCGGCCCCCCAACATCAGCAAGACGGCGGTGGTCAGGATGACCGCGGCCATGGCCAGAAGCAGAAAAAGTTCCATCTTGATTCCTTAAGAGAGGTCAGTGAAGTCCAGTGTATAATATCAAAAACCCCGGAGATTATGATAGACTAGGAAAGTTGGTCCGGGGCCGCATAAATTAAGATTACTTCCCTCTTCAAGGAGGAGACCGATGACCCAGATCATTTTGGTGCGCCACGGCCAGACCCCCTGGAACAAGGACAAGATCTTCCGGGGCACGGTGGACGTCCCTCTGAACGACACCGGCCGGGAGGAAGCCGAGTTGGCCGGGGAATGGCTGCAAAAAGAAACCATCCACGCGGCCTATAGTTCTCCCTTATCCCGGGCCCGGGACACGGCCGCGGCCATCTGCGGCCATCACGCCCTGGAAGTCCATGATTTGCCGGGACTGACGGACATGAATTACGGAGAATGGCAGGGACTGCCTTTGCCGGAGGTGCAACAGGTTTACGCCGACCTCTACCAGCAGTGGGAGGCCGCACCCCAGACCGTGCGCTTCCCCCGGGGGGAGACCCTGGAAGAGGTGCGGGCCCGGGCCTGGGCCGCGGTGGAAGAGGTGGTGCAGCGCCATCCC
>JAKAGH010000240.1 GCA_021817645.1 Deltaproteobacteria bacterium | reverse complement strand
GCAACAAGAAGAACCAGGCAAGCCACCTGGACCCGGCCAAAACCCAGGAAATGCTGGCCCTGAGTATGCCGGAAAATTGGCGGCAAAACGGGGAGGCATGCATAGCCGCAGTCCAAGCCAGTTCTCTTCCTGATTTGGAGAAGGAGGTCCTGATTTCGGAAACCAGGAAATGTTATACCCGGCGCTACGGGGTACAATGGCCTGCCGGTCCTGGGGATGGCAGCGTTAAGGAAGACATTGGCCAGGCCGAGGCTCAGACCTCAAAGGCAGCTGTCTCCGGCAAAGAGAGGTTGGCAGAGCGGCGGGCCGCCAGACTGGCCCGCAAGGCCGCCGAAAACAAGATCTTGGCGGACGCCGCGCCGGGAGGGGATATTTCCGCCAAAGAATGGCCCCTGGTCTCTGTCGTGGTTCCCACTTACAACCGCCCGGATGCGTTGGTGGCTGCCCTGCAAAGCATCCTCAGCCAAACCTATGAGCATCATGAAATCATTGTGGTCAACGATTGCGGAGTGGATGTGGGGGACCTCGTAAACTGGCTCAATCAGCGGGGGAACATCACTTATGTCCGGCATGACCGCAACCGGGAGAGGGCCGCAGCCCGCAACACCGCCCTGAAACTGGCCCGGGGCAAGTATATCGCCTACCTGGATGACGACGACCTCTTCTATCCCGACCACCTGGAAACCCTGGTGGCTTTCTTGGAAAACAGCGATTACCGGGCAGCCTATACGGACGCCCGGCGAGCCCATCAGGAGAAGCAATACGGCAGATATGTGACCACTTCCAGAGACCTCCCCTATTCCAATGATTTCAGGCAGGATAATCTATTTGTGACCAACCAATTCCCGAATCTCTGTCTGATGCACGAGCAATCCTGCTTGGAGAAAACCGGCCTCTTTGACGAAACTCTGGTAACTCATGAAGATTGGGATTTATGGATCCGGCTCTCCTGCCATTTTAAATTTTTCCACATCAAGAAGGTCACCTGCGAGTTCTCCTGGCGTCAGGACGGCAGCACCACGACCAGCCAAAAGGCCGCGGATTTTCTCCGTACTTTGGAACTCATCCATGCCAGATATGACAGGTACCACCAAGATCAGCCTCAGATAAAGGAGAGGCAGCGGCATTTTTTCCAGAATCATAAAAAGGCCCAGGAAGCGTTGATTGCGGCCGCGGCCCACGGTGAATCCGGGCCGGAAGGACTTTTGCAGAGGGTCAACGCCGCCCTGGACCGGGAGGATTGGCCAACCGCGGAGAAGTGTCTGCGGGATCTTATCCGGTTTTATCCTGATCTTATCGATTCTTATCTATCCTTAAGCGATGTCCTCACCTTGCAGGGGAAGCACCGGGAAGCCGGGGAAGTCTTGCGAGCCGCCCGGCAGGTGGACCCCGAGGCCTTGCCCCTGCTGAAACGCCTGGGCCTCAATTGCCGCCAGCAGGGGGACCTCAGCGGCGCCATGGCGGCCTTAAAGAAAGTCTGGACCCATAGTCCTACGGATCCAGAGGTCCTGGCCCCCCTAGCCGTGACCTGCCTCGATCTGGGCCTTTTTCCGGAGGCCAGGGGTTATTTTGAGGAAGCAACCAAGAGAAATCCCCGAAATATCGACCTTTGGCTGGGGGTGGCCAAGGCTGCGGCCCAGCTTGGGGACCGGGACACTCTGGAGCAGGCCATCGGCCGGGTCAGGGCCCTGGACTCCAACCATCCCCAGCTACTGGAGTTGACCTCAAGCCCGACCCGGGAGGCCCAGGAAGATGCACCGCCTCCGGCAGAAGTTCCTGACGCCCCCCAATCTCTTGCGGTGAGCGGCTTATCCTCCATCATCATCCCGGTTTTCAATAACCTGTCCTTGACCAGTCAATGCCTGAAGTCCATCCGGGAGAACACCGATGCGCCCCATGAAATCATGGTGGTGAACAACGGCTCCAGCGATGGCACTGGGGACTATCTGCTGCGAATGGAAGCTGCAGACAGTATCCGGGTTATCACCAACCGCACCAACCTGGGTTTTGCCCGGGCCTCCAACCAGGGCGCCCAGGCGGCCCGGGGGGAGTATCTGGTCTTTCTCAACAACGATACCATCGTTAAACCCGGCTGGTTGGAGGAACTGGCGGACTGCGCCCGTAAGGACGAAAAGATCGGGGTCGTGGGGGCCAAGCTTCTTTATCCCGACGACACCATCCAACATGCCGGGGTAGTTTTCAGTGATGATCAACTTGTTCATCATATCTATCAGCATTTCGATCCTGACCATCCCGCGGTCAACAAAGAGAGGGAATTCCAGGCAGTGACCGCGGCCTGCATGCTTGTTAAAAAAGACCTCTTCTTCGAAGCGGACGGTTTCGACGAGATCTTTCGCAATGGCCTTGAAGACGTGGACCTCTGCTTCAAGCTGCGGCAACAGGGCTACAAGGTGATCTATAATCCCCGGGCCGCGGTCTATCACCTGGAAAGCAAAACCCCGGGGAGGAATGACTGGGATCGACAAAACTCCCAGATACTTAGATCAAGGTGGTCCGGCAAGATTATCTGCGATTTCCAAAAAACATATGAAGAAGACGGCATTACCGTTGAAGTTCTAAGCAGAGAGGGAAATGTAGCCTCTATCCTGGCCTTTGACAACAATGACAACCCTTTTTGGCGGGACGCAGTAAGATACAGACAGGAAGGCCGCCTGGATCAGGCCGAAGCCTGCTATCAAAGGGCTATAAGATTCAACCCCTTTGACCCCCGGAAAAGCGACATTGCCTGGGAACTGGCGGATCTTTACGAAACCCAGGGCAAACATGCCCAGGCCGAGGAACTGCGCCAGGAAGCCGCACCCCTGGCTAATTACCTAAGTATACGAAGAGGAGCAGGGGGCAGTTCAGAAAGCGCAGATGCGGTTGTGGAAAACGGGTAAGGGTGTAGCCCCTTTCCCCCACCAGGAACAAAAAAGGCCGGCTCTTGCGAGCCGGCCTTTCGTTTAACCGGAAACTACCGGTTTACTTAAGAAGCAGAGGCACCAACAGCAGGGCCACGATGTTCACCACCTTGATCATGGGGTTGATGGCCGGGCCAGCGGTGTCTTTGTAGGGGTCGCCCACGGTGTCGCCGGTGACCGCAGCTTTATGAGCATCGGAGCCTTTGCCGCCGTAGAGGCCATCTTCGATGGCCTTCTTGGCGTTATCCCAGGCGCCGCCGCCGGAGGTCATGGCAATGGCCAGGAACAACCCGGTGACAATGGAGCCGATGAGCATGCCGCCCAGGGCTACGGGACCGAGACCCGGGCAGAAGCCCACGACCACGGGAGCCAACACCGGGATCAGGGCCGGAACCATCATCTGGCGCAGAGCGCTCTTGGTGACGATGTCCACGCAGGTGCCGTATTCGGGCTTAGCAGTGCCTTCCATGATGCCGGGGATTTCCCGGAACTGCCGCCGCACTTCTTCCACCACGCCGCCCGCGGCCTTACCCACGGCCTCCATACACAGGGCGCCGAAGTAGTAGGGCAGCAAGCCGCCGATGAACAGGCCGGCGATGACCCGAGGGTCGGACAGGAAGAAGGTGACGTTCATGGTTTCGGGGAAGGCCCGGGAGTACTCGGCAAAGAGCACCAGGGCGGCCAGACCCGCGGAACCGATGGCATAACCCTTGGTCACGGCCTTGGTGGTGTTGCCCACCGCATCCAGAGGATCGGTGATGTTGCGGATATCTTCGGGCAGTTCCGCCATTTCGGCGATGCCGCCGGCGTTGTCGGTGATGGGGCCGTAAGAGTCAATGGCCACCACGATGCCGGTCATGGAGAGCATGGCCACCGCGGTCAGGGCGATGGCATAAAGACCGGTGCCGGGGTGGGCCAGGCCGCCGCCCAGCTGGAAGGCCGCCAGGATGGCCGCCACGATGACGACAACCGGGGCGCCGGTGGCCTTCATGGAGATGGCCAGGCCCTGGATGACGTTGGTGCCGTGACCGGTGGTGGAGGCCAGGGCAATGGACTTCACCGGGGTGAAGCTCTTAGAAGTGAAGTATTCGGTGATGCCTACGATCAAGCCGGTGAGCAGCACGCCGATGACCGCCAGCAAGAAGATGTTAAACGTCGGGATGATATGACCCGCCGCTCCCTTGGCAACCGCTTTGGCGGCCACGCCGGTCATAAACTTGCCGGCCAGAGGGTAGAAAGCGACGATGGCCAGGACCGCGGCCACGATGAGGCCCTTATAGAGGGCGCCCATGACGTAGTCGCCTTTGCCCAGTTTCACGAAATAGGTGCCGATGACCGAGGCGATGATGGACACGCCGCCCACAACCAAGGGGAAGAGGATGGCCGGGGAACCGGCGCCATAAATGGTGTAGGCCAACAGCATGGAGGCCACCATGGTGACGACGTAGGTTTCATAAAGGTCAGCGGCCATACCCGCGCAGTCACCCACGTTGTCGCCCACGTTGTCGGCGATAACTGCGGGGTTCCGGGGATCGTCCTCAGGGATGCCGGCTTCCACTTTACCCACCAGGTCCGCGCCTACATCCGCGGCCTTGGTGTAGATGCCGCCGCCCAACCGGGCGAAGACGCTCACCAGGGAGCAGCCGAAGCCCAGGCCGATGAGGGCGTGCATGGCTTCTTTGGGATCAACGTTCATGAGGAACTTGAAGTAGCCGGCCACGGACAACAGGGCCAGACCTACCACCAGCATACCGGTGACGGAACCGCCCCGGAAGGCCACGGTAAGAGCGTGGGCCATGCTGGTGAAGGCCGCCTGTGCGGTGCGCACGTTGCTCCGCACCGACACGTACATGCCGACATAACCGGCCAGGGCCGAACCCGAGGCGCCGAGGGCGAAGCCTACCGCCACCCATTTGCCCAAGCCGACAAAGAGCAGGACGAAGACCACCGCACCCACCATGGCCACGGTTTTATACTGCCGGTTTAAAAAGGCGTTGGCCCCTTCCCGCACGGCCGCGGAAATCTCTTGCATCCGGGCACTACCAGCATCCTGTTTCAGGACCCAGGTGGTGGTGAACAGGCCGTAGGCGACGCCCACCGCGCCGCACAACAACGCAAAACTCATAATATCCATCCGCTACCCTCCTATGAGTAATAATTCCCTAAGGTTTTAAGGTTGTTACGCCAACAAGAAGATCCATCACCTCCCCACCCTATTTTTTGCTCCTGAAAATACTAGCTTTAGATGAATGACAATACATACCCTAGTTTGCCC
>JAKAGH010000239.1 GCA_021817645.1 Deltaproteobacteria bacterium | reverse complement strand
AGTCCTCGAAAACGCCGACGTTGAATACGCCTTTCTTCTCTATCCAGGCCCGTTCCTCCGGGGTCAACGGGTCCTTTGCCTTTGGGCTGCAGGCAGTCAATCCCAGCAGGCAGATCAAAGAGATGAGGCTTAATATCCAGAAAAAGTTTTTCCACATAAACACCTCCATGGCAGCTGTTTTTATGCCGCGACAGCTTTAAAATTTAGATTAAATCAGGCCATAAAAGTAAATTCCAGCATGCCGCTGAGGTGATGTCTGCCCCGCTGCCTCGGTAAGTTCTGGATAATTTCCCAGCAGTGGATTTGAAGAAGGGCTCAGTATAATAAAAAAACCCTTGAATTATCAAGGGATTTTATATCAGTAGCCCCCCTTTGTGAACTAATTCGCACTCTTTTGAGGAATCCTTGTGCATAAATGTTTAACTTTTTCTGTTTCTGTTTTTTTCCCAAGCAGACAATGTTGCTGTGGTCCAATTGCCCCGCAAAGCGCAAGAAGCCCTGCAATTACCCCAATAGCCTGCCTGTCTTTTAAGAACTCAGCCGCACAAAATAAAACCCCTTGAATTATCAAGGGGTTATTTTTTCATGGCTCCCCGGGACGGACTCGAACCGCCGACCAAGTGGTTAACAGCCACCCGCTCTACCAGCTGAGCTACCGGGGAGTGTGGTTGGCTGGGGGACAAGGATTCGAACCTTGATAGGCAACTCCAGAGGCTGCAGTCCTGCCGTTGGACGATCCCCCAACATCTGTTTTTTATATTCGCTGGCCGCAGGTTTGTCAATAGCTGGAAGAAGTTTGCGGGAGTGGGCTAAAGGCCAACACCAGTTAGGGTTGTGCCCCAGTCATAACGAGCAAAATAAAGTCAGGTAAAATCTCCCCATCCCCACGATGCGCGGGGGTTGGGGGGAAGGGCTTAGGCAAGTAGCTGTAATCAGCCCCAAAGACGCCACCCCCATCCCCCCTCAAGGGTTTATCATTACCCACAAGTTTTTATCATCGGTGGCACAGCCTTTCTAGGCTGTGCCGAAAACCTGCGCCGGCTGGAAAGCTTGCGCCACCGAAGACTGATTTGCTGTCAAAGATATTCCTGGGAGGCCATACCAGGACCAGGGGACAGGCCCAACCCTTATCCCCCGCACCATGCCTTTTCAAGGGGATCAGGAGCCAGCCCCCGGATTCACTTTCCCCTGATCCCTGATCCCTGATCCCTAATAATCAATTCCCGGCTGCGGTTCGATGCCCTGGCGGTAGGCATGTTTGATTTTCCGGATTTCGCTGACGGTGTCCGCCAGTTCGATCACCTGGGGGTGGGCGTCCCGGCCGGTGAGGACCAGGTGCCTCAGGCGCGGTTTGGCTTTGATGAGGTCCAGGACCTGCTCCAGGTCCACCAGTTTCAGGTGCAGGGCGTTATTGATTTCATCCAGATAAGGAGGGGGGTGCCCTTCGGCAAGGGAGGGCCTGGAGGAGCGGGGAAATACCGTTTTCGGTTTTCGGTAAAAGATTTAATTATCAATAGGTTATAATTCAGATTTGTTGCGATAAAATAAGAAGCGGGGGAGATAGGGCACGGGCACCTCGGGTGCCGTCCCAGAAATATCTGACATAAATTGTCAGTCTTAACTCCCTCCCCCTGCGAGGGGGGAGGGTGGGGGTGGGGGTGGCGTATTTAGGTCCTGATTACAGGTAGTTGTTGTCCAAAGTCCGTCCTCTCCCCCCAACCCTCTTCCACCAGGAGCAGGGAGGGTATGAAGACTTTTTTTGCACGATATTCCCGGGGCACCTTACCAGGGCGGGCGTCCCGCCCGCCTCGGTTAATCCGCCCAGGCTGGAAAGCCTGGGCCACCGCCCTCTCCCCCACACTTCTTCAACGCACAATCAGCACGCTGCAGGGGGCGTGGCGGCTCACCTTTTCCGCAGTGGTGCCCAGGAACTTGGCCCAGACGCCGGAGAGGCCGCTGTGGCCCAGGAGCAACAAGTCGAATTTCCCTTCCTCGGCCACCTGAAGAATGGTTTGCGCCGGGTGGCCGGGGCGCTTCAGGGTTTTCAGCTCCCGGCCTGCGTCCTGGGCCCTGGCCCGGGCCGCGGCCAGAATTTTGGCGGCGTGCTCGTTGGCCCAGGCCTTTTCTTCCTGGACCTCGTCCATGGTGGCGCTGAAGCGGGGCAGCCCCTCTTCCACCGTCACCGCCCAGAGTTCGGCCTGGTGCACCCGGGCCAGCTCCAGACCTGCGTCCAGGGCCCGGTTGGCGCCGTCGGAGCCGTCATAGCCCAACAGAATCTTCTTAAACATTCTTTAACCTCCCGCCGTCAGGGACTGATCAGGCTGCCTGACAGCTTCTTAAGCGCGCCAGTCTCCGGGATACCAGGAAAAATAGAGGGATGGCGCTAAGCTGCGCGATCACGGAAAAGGCAATAAGCGCCATCAGGGAAATATCGTACAAATACCCCAGGAGCGCGCTCCCCAGCAGCCAAAAAATGCCGAAACCGGCGTGAAACAGGCCGAAGCCGGTGCCCCGGCGCTCCTTGGGGACCATCTCCGCCAGCGGCGCCTTGATGATGGACTCCTGGGCCCCCATGCCCACGCCCCAGAGGACCATGCCCGCCAGGGCCCAGTTAAAGCCCCCCAGAAAGACCAGGGGCGCGAAGAGGGCGGACAGCAGCGGGACCACCGTCAGGAATCCCCGGCCCAGGCGGTCATAAAGCCGCCCCAGGACCAGGGCCGCGACCGCGTCTACACCCATGGCCAAAGCGTACAACAAAGGAATCCAGCTGGGAGAGGCCAACCCGGTTTTGCCGAAATGATAGGCAATGAGGGGAAAATCGGCGTAGCCCGCGCCGATCAAGCCGGAGGCGATGATATAGAGCCAATAGGGGCCGCTGAAGCCCCCGGCTTCCAACCGCGGGGCGCTCACCTCCAGGTGCTGCGGTCGCGGGTAGAGGCGGGCGGACAGGCCCAGCACCGCCAGGGCCAGGAGGGCCGGCAGCAGGAGCACGGCGAAGCCCTCCCGGTACCCGCCTTTAAGATAGATGATCCCGGCCACCAGGAGCGGCCCCGCCACCGCGCCGATCTGGTCCATGGCTTCATGGAAGCCGAAGCCCCAGCCCGGCCCCACCCGGGAGACGGCATGGGAGAGCATGGCGTCCCGGGCCGGGGTGCGGATGGCCTTGCCCAGCCGTTCGAAGATGAGCAGGCCCGCCGCCACTTCCCAGCGCCAGGCCAGGGCCAGGAGGGGAACGGCCAGCAGGTTGAAGGCGTAACCCACAAAACTGATGGGCCAGTATTTGCCGAGCCGGTCGGTGAAGTAGCCGGAGACCAGGCGCAGGGCGTAGCCGATAAATTCCCCCAGGCCCGACACTACCCCCACCGCCAGGGCGCTGGCCTGGAGCATCCCCAGGAAGGGACCGCTGATGCTCCGGGCTCCTTCATAGGTGAGGTCGCTGAAGAGGCTGACCACCCCCACCAGGATGATGAACTTCCAGGCCGCGGCCGTGGGTATGTCTTTGTCCGCCATAATGATTAGAATAAACGCTCAGGGCCGGAAATCAATCTTCCGGCATATGCAACAGATGGTCCAGGGAGCCGTTGGCGACAATTTCCGGAGCCCTGCCCAGGTTCACCTCCCGGGGGTGGAACCAGACCTGGGCGATCACCGTGGGGATCACCGCGGAGGCGATGACCACCGTCACCAGGATGGAATACTGGGACTGGTTGATATAGCCGTAATTGAAGCCGAACAGGGCGGAAATGCTGCCGAAAGTCAGGCCGGTGGCCATCAGCAGGGTGGTGTAATTGCTCTCCCGCAGAGGAATCTTAAAGGCCCGGCACAAGGGCCAGACCCCGGCGATCTTGGTGACCATCTTCACTCCGAACAGCACGACCAAGAGGGAAAAGCCCGCGATCAAGGCGGGCAAGGAGACCAGGGTGCCCGCCTTGAGGAAGAAAAAGGGCGTCAGCAGGGCAAAGACAATGGAGCGCATACGAAAGATGAGCACCTTATTGTGGGTGAAGATCCCGGCCACCACCATGCCGACCAGGTACGCAGGGAGCACCGCTTCGCTGCGGGCCGTCACCGCCAGGGCTCCCAGGACACAGAGCACCAGGAAGATGAACTTGATCTCCGCTTCGCTCACCCGGCCTCCCCATTTGGCGAAGAACCAGCGGCTGAAAGCCGGGAGCCGCCAGAGGACCACTGCGGTCACCGCCGCAAAAATGAGGAGCCAGTAATCATAATGGGCAAAGATCAGGCCCAGGGCCAGGACCGTGCCCAGATCGGTGATAAAACAGGCCGAGAGGATGAGTTTGCCCAGATCGGTTTCATTCAGGCCCGTTTCCACCATCACCGCGTAGACTACGGCCATGGAGGTGGTGGACAGGGCGATGCCCGCGATCTGCGCGGCCTGGAGATTCCAGCCGCTGACATAGTAGGCGTAGGCCATGGCCCCTAAAAAAGGAAAAAGGAAGGAAACCAAGCCGATAACCAGGGTGGGGATGAGCTGGCGGCGGAAGGCCTCGGGTTCGATCTCCACGCCGGCCAGGAAGGTGAGGACCACGGACGCGAAACCCGCGAGAAAATTGACCCAGGCATTGGGCTGGAAGAGGGTGCTCCCGAAATATGCGCCGCAATTGCCCGCCACAAACCCCAGGAAAATCTCCACCAGGGCCACGGAAATGCCAATGCGGATGGAGATGAGACTGGCCAGGAGCGCCAAGCCAATCCAGGCCGTCGCGGTATACCAGACCTGTTCCACGTTAACCTCCAGATAACTCCGGGTTCAACAAGGAAAAAGGCCACAAAAAAAGCCCCTGACCCCACCCGGTGAGATCAGGAGCCATCAGCGTCTAGGCGGTTTGGGAGAATTGCTCACCCCGGCGGACTCCATCGCCGTAGTCTAAATTAGGGCCATCCCGCCATGAAAGCAAGGATTTTTTCTAAAAATCCGGCGGTACTTTAGTCATGCCCTTCGGTTTCCGGGCACCCGGTGGACGGGGTGGCGCTCTTTTTTATTAATAAATGGCCGTTGGCCAGCGGCTCTTAGCTTATTTGTCCGGAATCTCCTCCCAGTGTTGGTAAAAAGCTCCACTGTTGTTGACATAGGTTTGCTGCATGGTTTTCCCGGCGCCGATCAGCTCGTCTTTGCGGGGGTGCCAAAATCTTAAATTGATGCCGGGAATGGAGGGCCCACGGGCTGCTCCCACGGCCAC
>JAKAGH010000238.1 GCA_021817645.1 Deltaproteobacteria bacterium | reverse complement strand
ACCAGTCCCCCGGCGGCATCGGCATCCGCCTGGACGGCTGCGTCTTCGGGGGCTACGAAGTGCCCCCCTATTTCGACCCCCTGCTGGCCAAGCTCTGCGCCTGGGGCAACACCTGGGAGGAGGTCCTGAACCGCATGGACCGGGCCCTCGAAGAATACATCATCCGGGGCATCAAGACCACCATCCCCTTTTACCGCCAGGTGCTGAAACACGCGGATTTTCGTAGCGGCCTCTTCACCACCAACTTCGTGGCGGAAAAGATGCCCTCTCTCACCTACCTGGACACCCGGGAACCCTGGGACCTCTTCTACGTCGCCGGGGCCACTTTGTTTTGCGAATTGAATCAGATTGCGAAGAAGTAGCGCCGTCAAAGGCAAAATATGAAATATTGTCTGACGAAACGTGTTGGAGGTTATCCCTCTGAAATTAAAATATCTGGGGCCGAATTTCTTTCTTTAAAAAATGCAAAAATTTCTTTGTTATCTGGATTAGCCATCGAAGAAATATATGATGTATTATTGTCCAATTATGAGGATTTTGAATTTGAGATTCTTAAACTAACAACCAAACTTATGATTAGATAGGACAGAGATTACGATACCATTTTTAGTCTCCGCCTTGCATTAAACAGAAGGATTATAAATTTACTTACTACATGCCGTCTATACTCAGACTCAATCCCCCACATCATAAAGGATATTACCATTAATGGTTCAGCGGTTGAAGAAGTAAAAAAGCTATTCGTGGAAGAATTCGAATCACACCTTGAATACAGATTTATGTTTCATCTTAGAAATTGGGTTCAACATAGAGGGTTTCCAATCCATACCACACAATTTACTCTATCTAGTGATGATTCCAATAACAATCGAAAACTAATTTACACGATGAATATGGCTTCTGAGAAGCAATTTTTTAAAGATGATGATCAGTTTAAGAAGGAAGTTTTTAACGAGATACCTGACGAGGTTGATATAAAGGCTGCAATGAGAATCTATATCGAAAGTTTGAGTCAAGTACACGTATCTATTAGAAACATCATAAATGACAAATTGAATAATGATAGAAATAAGATTGAATCAGCTATTTCTCGCTTTCAGAAAGAGATCGATAAGGAGGCTGTTGGTTTAGCAGCAGTGTGCAAGGATGGGGAAGGCAAAATTATTGATAAAATCCCACTTCTACTTGAATGGGATAATATTATAAAGAAACTAATAATGCGAAACCGATATCTAACAAATTTAGTAAATAGATATGTATCTGGTGAAATAAATAAACTATAAATAATTTTATTTAAGAAACTTATTTCCAAGTTGCACTTGAGGAACGGGAATGGCCTCCTTCCCTGTCATTCTGAACGGAGCGCAGCGGAGTGAAGAATCTCGTTTTTGGGGTCAAATAACCATGAGCGATTTCAAAACCTCAAAATCCCCTAACCTGTCATTCTGAGCGCAGCGAAGAATCTCTTATTTTCGAAGCGTTGAGATCCTTCACTGCGTTCAGGATGACAGAAATTGAGGTTTTGAAATGCTTCTAGTGGATTTTAAAAATCTTATATCTTAAAGAGGCTCTTTTAAAACTGTTTTTTTTCATCCTGAGTGTGCGAAGGAACGAGATTCTTCGGTCGCTGCGCTCCTTCAGAATGACAATTCTTAGAAAGATTTGCCTGCCGATATGCGCCAATATTTCGTTTACATTATGACGAATAAATCCGGGACGCTTTATGTGGGGGTAACTAATAATTTAGAAAGAAGAATATCGGAACACAAGAACTCGTTGGTTGAAGGATTTACCAAGAAATATAAGATAAATAGACTGATCTATTATGAAGAAACCAATGATGTTCTGGCGGCAATTACTCGGGAAAAACAGATTAAGGGTTGGCGGCGGGACAAGAAGATTGCTCTGATTGAATCAGCTAATCCGGAATGGAAGGACCTGAGCGAAGACTGGTATTAACTGGAGTTTTTTTTAATTGAGCGTCGTTCTGAGCGATGCGGAGAATTTCAAAAGACGAGATTCTTCACTCCGCTGCGCTCCGTTCAGAATGACAATTTGGGAGTTTTTTACGGAAGAAGAGGCGGGATGCGTTTCACTTTCCCGCCTTACAACTAAAAACTGAAAACTAAAAACTGTATAAAACTATGTTCAATCCTGTAAAAGTCACTGATGTCACCCTCCGGGACGGGTTGGAGGATTTTGTCCTGCGGCACCTGCGCCTGGAGGATTTAGGAAGGTTGGTGGGGCTGCTGGACCGGGCCGGGTTTTATTCCCTGGACTGCTGGGGCGGCTCCACTTTTTACGCCGCGCTCATCGACCTCAAGGAAGACCCCTGGGAGCGCCTGAAAAAGATGCGCCGGGCCCTGACCCGCACCCCCATCCAGATGATCCTCCGGGGCCGGATGCTGGTGGGCTTCAAGCCCTACCAGGACGAAGTGGTGCGCAAGTTCATCACCCGGGCCGCGGCTCAGGGGGTGGATATCTTCCGCATCTACGACAACCTGAACGACGCGGAAAACATGCGGACCGCCATCGCCACCGCCAAGGAGCTGCGCAAACAGGTGGAAGCCACGGTGCTCTTTTCCCTCAACCCCCACGTGACCGTGGACGATTACCTGCAACTGGCCGGCGACCTGGTCAATCTGGGCGCGGACGTGATCTGCCTCAACGACTCCTTCGGGGTCATGACCCCCCACCAGGTGGAGACCCTGATCAGCGCGTACCGCCGCTATTTCCACCAGCCCTTGCGGCTGCATCTCCATAACAACCATCAGGCGGCGCTGACCTCCTATCAGGAAGGGGTGCGCCAGGGCGCGGCCCTGGTGGACACCACCCTGGGGGCGCTGGCCTGGTCCTACGGCCCGCCGCCGGTGGAATCCCTGATGTTCTCCCTGGGAGGCTCCAGCTTTGATCCCCATCTCGACCTGGACGTCCTGGGCGAGGTCACCGAATACCTGGACAGCCTGAAAGAGAAATATAATTACCGGGAGCCCCCGCCCCGGAAGATGGACGACCGCCTGGGCCCGGATTACCTCCCCGGCCCCCTGAAGGAATTCATCCGGGAGGAACTGGTGCGCCGGGACGCCCGGGACCGCCAGCGGGTGGTGTGCAAAGAGGCCCAGCAGGTCTGGAGCGACCTGGGGTACCCCATCCTCAAGGGGCGGATTCTGGAGATCGTGGGCCTCCAGGCCGTGGAAAATATTTTGTCAGCCCGGCGCTACGAAAAGATTATCCCCAGCCTGCAAAACCTCATCCGGGGCAAATACGGCCGCCTCCACTCCCCCATCTTGCTCGAGCTGCAGAGCCGGGCCCTGGCCATGGCCGATGAGGCCCCGGCCCCCGTGGAAAAAGAAGGCGCCATGCGCACCCTCCCCGGCCTGGAACGGGAAGAGGACGTCCTCACCTACAGCCTCTTTCCGGAGGAGGCCGAGGCTTTTTTTTATAAGCGGGCCGAAACCGCTCGGGTCCCAGCCGCAGCCCCCCCGCCCGCGCCGGCGGCCCCCGGGCCTTACCCCTTGTTGGGGGCCCTGACCTCGCCCCTGCTGACCCTCAGCCATAAAGGCGACGAAGTGCAGACCCGCCTGGAAGGGGTGGGCGCGGTGCGCAAGGGCAAGCAGGTCCTGTTCATCAATATCCAGGACCACATCGAAGAGATCGAGGTGCAACTCGTTCCTGGCGAAGGCGGGCGGCAGGATTACCTGGTGACCTTTCACGGCGACACCTACCGCATCCGGCTGAGCAAAACCTTCCCCAAGGAACAGGAATACACCCCGGTCTTCCTGGAAATCAACGGCCAGATGGAAGAATTTCTCATCAAAGAACCGGCAGTAGAGAAGGGGAAAAGCTGAAAAGTAAAATGACTTACCACAGAGGCACAGAGGACACAGAGATTCACAGAGAATTAAAAATAAAGAGGGTGGGCCTATGGCTCACCCTCTTTTTTATTATTATTTTCTCTGTATAACTCTGTGCTCTCTGTGTCTCCGTGGTAAATCTTTTCCAGGAGGTCGCCATGCGTATCCGTTCCCGGATGTTGCCCCCAGGTTGGTACCCCCTCAATCGCAGCGATTGTGTCGCCACCATAGAAGAGATGGTGGCCGGAGTCAAGCCCCTGCCCCCAGGCACCAAAGTTTACGGGGGCATTATCCCCCACGCGGGCTGGTACTTCTCCGGCAAACTCGCGGCCCGGGTTTTTGGTCTCGCCGCCAAAGTAACCCAGCCCCAGGTGGTCTGCGTCTGCGGCGGCCATTTGGGGGGCGACTCCCCGCCGCTGCTGGTCACGGACGAGGCCTGGGAGACGCCTTTGGGGACGATCCCCCTGGCCACGGAATTTTACGAGCCCCTGCGCCAGCGCCTGGCCCTCAAGGACGAATACCCCGGAGACAACACCATCGAAGTGCAGCTGCCCTTTGTCAAACACTTCTTCCCCAATGCCAAAGTCCTGGCCGTGCGCGGGCCCCAGTCGCCGCAAGCCGTGGCCCTGGGAGAGGCGGTGACGGCCATCGCTAAGGAATTGCAGCTCTCTTTGCTGGCCTTCGGCTCCACGGACCTGACCCACTACGGCCCCAACTACGGCTGGGCCCCTAAAGGTTACGGCCCGGACGCCGTGAAATGGGTCAAAGAAGTGAATGACAAGAAATTCGTGGACCTGGCCCTAAAACTGGATGGCGCCGGGATGCTGAAAGCCGCGACCTTGGACCAGAGCGCCTGCAGCGCCGGCGGCGCGGTGGCCGCAGTGACCGCGGCCAAGCAGCTGGGAGCCGCCAAGGCGCAGCTTATTGACTACTACACCTCTTACGACATCATGCCCGGGGATAGCTTCGTGGGCTATATGGGCGCGGTCTTGGAGGGGTGAGGCGAGAAAAGAGAGATGTGTGGGGAGGGCCAGGGAGATGATCTCCCTGCCCTTCCCTCTAATAATATTTCGTTATGATAATAACTGTACGCCCCCTTCAAGAACCCGATCTGCTTCTCGCCGACCACATCTTCCGGCTGGCCTTCGGCACCTTCAACGGCCTGGCGGACCCCTTGCAGCACGGCGGCGACAGCGACAAAATCCGCACCCGCTGGCGGGCCGACCCGGCTGCGGCCTTTGGCGCCGAGGTGGAAGGTGAGCTGACAGGCTCCAACTTCGTCACCCATTGGGGCAGTGTCGGTTTCTTCGGCCCCCTGACGGTGCACCCCGACTTTTGGGACCGGGGCGTGGGCCAGCGGCTTCTGCCCCCGGCCTTGGCGTTGTTCGAGGCCTGGAATTGCCGCCACAC
>JAKAGH010000237.1 GCA_021817645.1 Deltaproteobacteria bacterium | reverse complement strand
GCTTTGCTGCTGTTTCTGCCTCATGGTGGCCAGAATGGTTCGCACCTGGTCCTCGGGGGGGGAAGGGTTGCGCATCACCTGCTGCAATTGCTGGAACGCGGCAATGGCTTCCCGGCGGGCCTGCTCTTTTAAGGGCTTGTATTTCTGATCGATGAGGAGCAACTGGTCTACCTTGCGTTGATCCACTCCCAGGGCCGGTCCCAGGCGGGTGCGTTTCGCGTCTTCCTGGAAGCGGTTGAGCGTCTCGGGCTGCTCAAAGCTCCAGGCCGTGCTGACCACCCCGGCCAGTAGAAGTCCCAAGATTAAGGACAAAGTAAACCCGCGCATGACTGACTCCCCCCTAATAACGTACGTTTTGCAGAACCGCTTGCCGCTCTTGGTGAGTAAGATCGGCCATGACCGCGTCGACGTCCCAGCTGGGATACTCATCCGCCTGCCAGGCCCCGTCTTCCAGACCCGCATAGACCACCTGCTCGGGTGCGACCATGGCGGTCAGCAGCGGTTTTTGGGGCGCTTGCCCCAGATGCGTAAAGGCCCACAACACCAGCACGGCCAGGGCCGGGGCCCCCACCAGAAAATAGGGCAATTTAAAAAAACGGAGCGGCTCCGGGGCCGGGGCGCTCTGGGCCAGTTTCAGGTGCAATTCCCGATGGAAAGTCTGCCAGAAATCCGGACCTTGATCCGGGGTGGCCGCGGTCTGAACCATGCTCACCACTTCTTGCAAACCGGCCAACTCCTCCCGACAGGCCGCGCACCCTTGCAGATGCGACCCCAGTCTCCCCCGCCAAAAGGAGGGAAGATCACCGCCGAGATATGCGGGCAACCACCTTTGAATAAGAGCGCACCGCCACTTCATGTTCGTCCTCGTTTTGTAAGTATTTTTTCAAGGTTTTCAAAGCCTGGCAGTAGTTGACCCGGGCGGCGCCGGTGGTGCCTCCCAAGACCCGGGCGATCTCCTCATAGGATAAGCCCTGCTCCAGCTTCAGGGTGATCACCGCCCGTTGCTTAGCCGGCAGGCGCTCCAGCGCGGCATAAAGGCGTTGGCGCCGATCTTTGGTCACCAGGTCTTCTTCGGGGGATTCTTCCCCCACCATGACGAATTCTGCAGGATCAACCGGCTCCCCGAACTTCTTCTTGCTTTTCAGATAGCTATAACACTGATTAATGGCAATCCGGAAAAGCCAGGTCCGGAATTGCGCCTGCTGGCGAAAACTCCGGATGTGCACAAAGGCCTGGAGAAAGGCCTGCTGCGCCAGATCCTTAGCCTCTTCTGCATCCAGTACCAGTCGGTAAGCCAGACCGTATATTTCCCGCTGATACTTTTTGACCAGTTCCTCAAAGGCCGGGAGATCACCTTCTTGCGCCCGGGCCACGAGTTGGGAGTCAGTCATTGACTATCCTCTGAGGCTTCAATAATTTAGACCGAATAAGAAGGTAAATGTTAAAGAGCCGTTGCTAGTTTTCGGTTTCCGGTCTGCATTTGCCAAAATAATGCTGGTTAAGAAAGAATATCCCGGCCTGCGCAGCATAGCAGGAACCCCTGAGCCACCGGCATCTTCCCTCTGCTATTGTAACCCAATTTTGCCGCGATTCCTCGGAAATTTCGTGCAGATAACCATTTGCAGGTTCAAGAACAGGGGGGAGCGCAGGGGCCTATTGCTGCCGGCCTCCGGCCCCATCCCCTGACCATCAAGGATAGAGCCGGTCCAACAGACGGGGAAAGGCAATGGCCTCCCGCACGTGTTTGAGCCCGCAAATCCAGCCCACCAGGCGCTCGATGCCCAGGCCGAAGCCGCTGTGGGGGACGCTGCCGTAACGGCGGAGGTCCAGGTACCATTCCAGGGGCTCTTGGGGTAACTTATGTTCCTCCAGGCGGGCCAGCAGGGTATTAAGGTCGGCCACCCGCTGGGAGCCGCCGATAATCTCCCCATAGCCTTCCGGGGCCAGCATATCCACACACAGGGCCAGGTCCGGGTTTTCCGGATCGGCCTCCATGTAAAAGGCCTTGCACTGGCGGGGGTAACGGTGCACCAGCACCGGCCGGTCAAAGGCCTGGGAGATGAGGGTCTCTTCATCGCCGCCGAAATCATCTCCCCAGGTCATTTCCTGCCCTTGCTCCTGCAAGCGGGCCAGGGCCTCCCCATAACTGAGGCGGGGAAAGGCGCCGGCCACTGCGGCTAAGGCTGCGGGGTCCCGCTCCAAGACTTCCAGTTCCGGGGCGCGCTGGTGCAGCACCTTCAGGACCACGGCGCGCACCAGCTCTTCCGCCAGGCGCATGATGTCTTCCAGGGTGAAAAACGCGGCCTCCGCTTCCACCATCCAGAACTCCGTGAGATGGCGCCGGGTCTTGGACTTTTCCGCCCGGAAGGTGGGGCCGAAACAAAAAACCCGGCCCAGGGCCATGGCCGCAGCCTCCAGATAAAGCTGGCCGCTCTGGGAGAGATAAGCCTTGCCCCGGTCCAGATAGTCGGTCTCGAACAGGCTGGTGGTGCCTTCGCAGGCGGTGGGGGTGAGGATGGGGGTATCCACCAGGATAAAGCCCCGGTCATGGAAAAAATCCCGGCAGGCCCGGCAGACCTCGTCCCGGATTTTAAGGATGGCCTGCTGCCGGGGGGAGCGGAGCCAGAGATGGCGGTGGTCCATGAGGAAGCCCACGCCGTGCCCTTTGGGGGCGATGGGGAAATCCTGGGCGATCTGCAGGGGTTCCACCCGGTTCACAGACAGTTCGAAGCCGCCGGGGGACCGGGGCTCGGCCCGGACCCGGCCTTCCAGGATCAAGGAGGATTCCAGGGTGAGGCGGTCAAATTGCTGGAAGTCCACGTCCGGGAGCTGGCCTTTGACCAGCACCCCCTGGACCAGACCGGTGCCGTCCCGGACTACCAGAAACCGCACTTTGCCGCTGGAGCGCAGATGCTGGACCCAGCCCCTAATGGTGACCAATTGGCCGACGTGGCCGGCCAGGAGGGCGATGTCGGTTGCCGGCGGTGGCCCCGACTGGTCTCCGGTTTCCGGTCTTTGGTCTGCGGTGGTCAATGGCTTTCAGCTTTCAGCTTTTTTTAATTTCAGAAAGGAAATAGCGCGATTATTTCTCTCGAACCCAACCAAACCACTTGACTAATATACTCAGCACTCAATAATCTTCTGACCCCTGACCCCTGCCTGCTACAGCATAATCTTGATATGGGCCTTATTCCGCAAGGTCTTGACCCATTCCATAAACTTCTTTTCCATGCTCTTACTGGAGAGAAGCTGGCGAATCTGCGGGGCCGCTTCTTCGTAAGAGGGGGGCTGGCCGGAGCGCTTGCCCACCAAAACTACCAGTTGGAAACCTTCCGGATTCTGAATCGGGGCCACTTCTCCGGGCCGGAGCTTACTCAATACTTCGCTGAGCTGGGGGTTGAGGTCGGCCTGGTTAATGAACCCGAGATCCTGGACGGTGAGAGAATGCTTCTGCTGGACCTCCGCCAAGGTCGCGCCCAGACGCAGGTCCTTGAGAGCGGTCTCCGCCTTCTTTTGTACCTCCTCCTTTTGGGCCATGGTGGCCCCGGGAGGGAATGGCATGTTGACCACCTCGAGGTGAACCTGGTTGCCGCCGCCCTTATCCCGGACATTCGCGTCATAGAAACGGCGCACCTCAGCGTCAGAGATTTCTGCCCTTTTCGCCCCCACCGCCACTGCCATCATCCGTTCTTGCTGAATCTGGTCGGCCAGCTGTTGACGCAAATCTTTAATAGTCATCCCCGCTTTAGCCGCCGCCTGATTCAGGGCGGCATCATCCGGGATATGATTTTTTTTCTTGAAACTCTCCACTGCCTGGTCTATCTCCTTGTCGGAGATGGTTATACCCCGCTTCTTGGCTTCAGCTTTGGCCAGTTTCCGGTCAATCAAGGCTTCCAGCATTTGCCGCTTCAAATCCTTGGCTTCCTTGGATTTAGGGTTGAGGCCGGCCGCAGGCTGGATCATCTTCGCCATATCATCCAATTCAGACATGGTGATGACCTCATCATTGACTTCAGCCACAATGCGGTCCACTACCTCGGCATGGACGGGTCCCAGTGAATACCACGGCGCCAGGCAAGCAGTCAGGCAAATCAATGCCCACAAAGGCAACCTTCTCATCTTTTATCCCTCTTCTTCAGCCTTAACAAAAGTCTCCACTTCTTTCAAGCAATTTTGCAACTGGACAAAAGGCATCCCCTCTTCCGGGAGCTGGATCCTCAAGGATTGATCCGGAGTGAGGCGGAAGGCCTCGGGCCGCTTTTTCAGCAAACTGAGGAGGCGCTCCAAGCTGAGCCGCTCCGGCCGGGCGAATTGGAGCACGGCCTGGCGGCCCTGCAGGTCCAGGCGTTTAATGCCCAGCCGCCGCAGGTAATGCTTGGCCCGCACTACCTCCAGCAGATTCCGGCCTTCCTCAGGCAGCGGCCCAAAGCGGTCCAGCAGCTCTTCTTCCATCTCCTGGACCATTTCCGGGGTGAGCCGGTCCGAGAGACGCCGGTAGAGGGCCAGACGCTGCTGGATATCCGGCACATAATCCTCCGGCAGGTACGCGGCCACAGGCAGGCGAATCTCCGGATCGGGAAGCTGCTCCTCCCGGGCCTCGCTCTTGAACTCCCGGATAGCCTGCTCCAGCAGTTGCAAATAGAGTTCGTAGCCCACTTCCGCCAGTTGACCCGACTGGGCCTGGCCCAGGAGATTGCCCGCGCCCCGGATCTGCAAATCGTGAAGCGCGATCTTGAAACCGGAGCCCAACTCCGTGAATTCCATCAGGGCCTTGAGCCGCTTCTGGGCCTCAGTGGAAAGAGCGGCTTCGCCGGGAACCAGCAGATAGGCGTAAGCCTGGGCCTGGCTCCGCCCCACCCGCCCCCGGAGCTGATACAGTTGGGCCAGCCCCAGGGTATGAGCCCGGTTGATGATGATGGTGTTGGCCGCGGGGATATCCAGTCCCGCCTCGATAATGGCGGTGCACACCAGGACATCCACCTCCCCCCGGCTGAAACGGCGCATGACCTTTTCCAACTCCCGCTCCGCCATCTGGCCGTGGGCCATGGCCACCCGGGCTTCCGGCACCATTTCCTGGATATGGCGGGCCCAGGTGCCCAGGTTTTGGACCCGGTTGTGCACAAAAAAGATTTGGCCCTGCCGGGCCATTTCCCGGCGGATGGCCGCCTGAATCACCGCTTTTTCCGGATGGCACAGATAGGTGCGGATGGAATGGCGGTTTTCCGGCGGGGTATTGATCACGCTCAATTCCCGCAGCCCGGTCA
>JAKAGH010000007.1 GCA_021817645.1 Deltaproteobacteria bacterium | reverse complement strand
CCTGGTGAAGTTTGAACGTCAGCGCATCCTGGAGATCATCCTGACCTTAAAAACCCAGCTTCTGTTTTCCATGGTAGTATTTCTGGGTTTTATGGGGTTTTTCGTCTTCATTGTCAGCCGCAAAATTATCCGCCCCTTGCGGGTGATTGAAGAAACCACGCTCCGGATAGCCGACGGGAATTTCCGGCCCCTGCCGGTGTTGGATACCCGGGATGAAACCCAGCGGGTGGTGGAAGGCTTCAACCGCATGGTGGAGGAACTCGAAAAGCGGCAGGACCAACTGGTGCAGGCCAAGAAAATGTCCTCCCTGGGGGTACTCACCGCGGGCATTGCCCACCAGTTGAACAATCCCCTGAATAACATTTCCACTTCCTGCCAGATCGTCCTGGAGGAGTTGGGTCACGGTGACCTGGATTTCCTGAATCGAATGCTGAACAACGTGGAGCAGGAGGTCCTTCGGGCCCGGGATATCGTCAAGGGACTCCTGGAATTCTCCCGGGTCCGGGATTTCGCTCTCAAGCCCACCCCCCTGGAAGACGTGATCAGCCGCTCCGTCAGGCTTATTTCCAGCCAGGTGCCGCCCGGCATCGACATCGTCCAGGAGGTGCCCGGGGACCTGGTCCTGCAGATCGACGCCCAACGCATGCAGGAGGTCTTTCTCAATCTGCTGATGAACGCGGTGCAGGCCATCAAGGAGCCCCCCGGGGAAATCAGGATTGCCGCGCACGAGGACCCCGGAGGCCGGGACGCGGTGATCACTGTGGAAGACACTGGCGTGGGGATTCCCAAGGAGGAAATAGACCGGGTCTTTGATCCCTTCTTTACCACCAAGGAGATCGGCGCGGGCACGGGTTTGGGGTTGTCCATCGTCTACGGCATTATCGATAAGCATCATGGCTCCATTACGGTGGAGAGCAAAGAGGGGGAAGGGACCCGTTTTATCATCCGCCTGCCTTGCCAGCCCCTGAGTCAAGAAAAGAGGCCATCCTCATGAAGCGCGCCCGGATTCTCATCGTGGAAGACGAACTCATCGCCCGGGAAAACCTGGACCACGTCCTGAGCAAAGAAGGCCACGACACCGTGGCCGTGGAATCGGGGTTCCAGGCCTTTCAGGAGTTGGAAAAAGGCGAGTTCGACCTGGTGATGACCGATTTGCGCATGCAGCAGGTGGACGGCGTCCAGGTGCTGGAGCGCACCAAGGAACTCTCCCCGGATACGGAGGTGATCATGATCACCGGCTACGCCACCGTGTCGTCCGCGGTGGAGGCCATGCAGAAAGGGGCGTACCACTACCTGGCCAAGCCCTATAAAATCGAGGAAATGCGCATCCTGGTGCGCAAGGCCCTGGAGAAGCGTTGGCTGCGCCAGGAAGTGGCGGACCTGAAGCGCCAGGTGGAGAGCCAGAAAGGCCTCCCCCTGCTCATTGGCAAAACCCCTCAAATCGAGGCCTTAAAAAGCACCATCCAGCAGATCGCGCCCACCGAAGCCACCGTCCTCATCCTGGGGGAAACCGGCACCGGCAAGGAACTGGTGGCCAAGGCCATCCATCACCTGAGCCGCCGGGTGGACAAACGCTTTCTGGCTATCAACTGCGGGGCCTTCACCGAGGAACTGCTGGCCAGCGAACTCTTCGGCCATGAACGGGGGGCCTTCACCGGCGCCCGGGCCGTCAAGAAAGGACTACTGGAATCGGCCCCCGGGGGCAGCATCTTCCTGGATGAAATCGGCGACATGCCCCTGTCCATGCAGGTGAAGCTGCTCCGGGTCCTCCAGGAAAAGACCCTGATCCGGGTGGGCGGCACCACCGAAACCCCGGTGGATATCCGCATCCTGGCCGCCACCAATAAGGACCTGAAAGGGCAGGTGGAACGGGGGGCCTTCCGCCAGGATCTGTACTACCGCATCAACGTGGTGACCCTGTACGTGCCCACCCTGGCGGAGCGCCGGGACGACATCCCCTTGCTCTGCCAGCACTTCCTGCAGAAATTCGCCGCGGCCCAGGGCAAGCAGATCGAGCGGATCGACGGCGAGGTGATGAATCTGCTGATGGATTACGAATTTCCCGGCAATATCCGGGAACTGGAAAACATCATGGAACGGGCCGTGACCCTGGCCGCGGGTCCGGTCATCGAAGTGACCCACCTGCCCAAGGACTTCCAGCAACCCGGCTTCCAGGTGCAGCGCCGCCCGAAAAAGGAATTCCCCACCCTGGAAGAAAACGAGCAGGAATACATCGCTTACATCCTCAAACAGATGAACGGCAACAAGACCAAAGCCGCGGAGGTGCTGGGCATCGACCGGGTCTCTTTATGGCGGAAGCTGAAGAGATTGGATATGAATGGGGGGTGAGGAAGGTGGGCAGAGGAGTGATCCCTATGGCATGGCCCCCATGCCCAGATCAAAACCGGCGATAGGCTTTGCTGCGAGGTTCAATGGAAAATACATAAATTGTATTTTCGGCCTCATCGACTAAATAGATTATCCGCCAACTGCCTACCCGAGTCTTCCATTCCCCCTCGCCCATTTCCAGAGGTTGGCAGTGGCGAGGATCAAGGGGAGATTGGGATAGTTTATCGAACCGTTGTCCTATACGCTTAATGGTGGCTTTATCCAGGAGTTTCAGTGTCTTTTTGGCCTGATGGGTAAGCTCCAGCCTCTAGCTCATAAACCAAGTTCCTTTTTCACTTCCTCCCAAGGGGTAAAATACGACTTATCCCCTCGCCGCAATGCTTCCCGGCCTTCTGCCAATGCAGTCTGCTCTTCTGGACTAAGCGGTTCGGTATCCATTGCCTCGTGCCGGTAATAGAGGATATCCAGAAATTCCTTCAGCAAATCGGCATCCGGACCCTGGGCCACGGCCTTGAACTTGTCAAACAAGTCTTTTTCTATCCTTTTTTCCATGGGGGCGCCTCATTCATGGGGGACTATATTTCTCTTATAATTCAAGGTAATAAAAAAGCCCGGTTATGTCAATCCGAGTCTCGTGGAGAGCCATTTAGCTCCGGGAGATAAGGAACTCTGTCAGAAATGCAGGCGGCCCGGCCTGCCATTATTTTTGGTGGGTAATACCCGCTATACATTTCTAATCGTCGCCGCCCAGGTATTCGCCCAACAGGCCCCGGCTGTGTTCGTCTTCGTGGCAGTAAACGCAGAGGTTCTCCCAATTGGAGCCGTCCGGGGGATTATTCCGGGAGTTGCCGTCCTTATGGTGCACCGTGAGTAATTGCCGGTTCCGGTGATTAAACTCCCGGCCGCATTTGGCGCAAACCATGCCGTGCAGCTTGAGGGATTGTTCCCGGTAGTTGCTGCTGGGAGAGCGCATTCTGGTCATTTCTGCCATCTCCAGAGCGCCCAGGCGGGACGCCTGGGCCACTAATTTAGAATAGAGTAAACAGGGAGACCATCCGGCCCCTACACCCCCTAATATTTGTCCTTCTATCCGGTTTCCAGGTATGAGTTTGGAAACCGGATAGGATATTTCTGGCAATGCGAACTACCTAATCTCCCATCAACAAGACTAAGGGAGCGGCAGCTGTCGGACGTAAAGGGGGAGGACTACCCAAAATGCTAAGGGTTCCGGCAGCATACTTATCAATAAAACCGGGGAGGGAGGCATTGAAGCGCTTTTTAATGGCCCAGCCGGTGCCGTTGAAAGTCGTTTTATCGACCTGGCCCTTGAAGATTACCGTTTCCTGGGTCCCATCTCCCCGGTCCTTGGTCCCGGTGATGGTCATGATTAAATTATTGCCCACTAACATCGCGGTCCCGCCACCATATTGGGTCCCGGTAGCATCCGTTTCAGTACTGCCTCCCACTAATTCATAATATGAACCCCCCAGAAAGAATAGTCCCATGGTGTAAGTTTCAAATTTATTCGTGGGACCTAGTTCGTCCTGGGTTTTATGCCAGGCCCAGGTAACCTGTCCCAGGTACTGGGCCGCGTTCGCCTGCAAGCCCATACCAAGGACAAAGGTGATGACCATTGCCAACACGCTTACCAGAGCACGACCATTGACTTTCATTGATTGCCTCCATTTAGCCTGTTCTTGTTGGTGGTTGCTTCAATAACCGAAATCGGTAAAAGAGAAAAATTATTGGTTGCCTGGATTATTCCAAAGCCCAATTTTAGCATAGTACCCTGCTTGTTGATATTAATCTTGCATGATCTGGGACGACAGTATAACTGAATCAGCCCCAATATCTTTGCGGAGCACTTGCTGCGCCCCTGGGGGGAAGGCCGCGGCGGTGAGGTGGACCTAGGGGGACGGCAGCGGGAGCAATTACTGAAATGGTAATTTATAGGACCAGAAGCCAGGGCCGCGGCTCCCGGCTTTTTTTATTTACCTATGAGAGTGGTTGAGGGGCGGGAGGAGGGGAGGGCCGCCGGCCCTTACCCCCCTCTCCAAATATTCCTTCATTGCGGCAGCAGCACCAAATCCAGCAGCGGCTTGATCTCGTCGGCTAAGAAGATTTCCAGGCCTTCCTTTACTTCCGGTTCCAGGTTGTTGAGATCCACTTCGTTCTGGGTGGGGAAGACTACTATCTTCACCCCGGCCCGTTGGGCGGAGAGGATCTTTTCCCGGATGCCGCTCACGGGCAGGATGCGGCCGGAGAGCGTCAGCTCCCCGGACAGGGCCACGTCCCGGCGCGCGGGCCGGCCGGTGAGGAGAGAGAGGAGAGCCAGGGCGATGGTCACCCCCGAGGAAGGGCCGTCTTTGGGGATGGCCCCCGCGGGCAGGTGGATATGGATGTCTTGGTCCATGAAAAAATTGGGGTCCAGGCCGAAATCCTCGGCGTGGCTGCGGACGAAGCTGAGCGCGGTCTGGGCCGATTCCTGGAGCACGGTCCCCAGGGAGCCGGTGAGGATCAACTGCTGGTGGCCCCGCATCTGGGAGGCTTCCACAAAGATGAGCTCGCCGCCGAACTCGGTCCAGACCAGGCCGGTGGTGACGCCGACGCGGTTGCCGGCCTCCGCCACTTCGTGGGTGAACTTGCGGGGACCCAGGAGTTTTTCCACCAGGACTTCGTCCACGGTGAGGGCGCAGGCCTCGCCCTTGCTCTGCAGGCAGATGCGGGCCAGTTTGCGGCAGACGGTGGCGATCTCCCGGTCCAGGTTGCGCAGGCCCGCCTCCCGGGTGTAGTCGTGGATGATTTTGGCGATGGCCCCGTCGGTGAAATCCGGAGTCAACGACGCCAGGCCGTGTTCCCGAAACTGCCGGGGGATCAGGTACTTGCGGGCGATATTCTTCTTTTCGGCCTGGGTGTAACCGGGGAAATTAATGACTTCCAGGCGGTCGAGCAGCGGGTGGGGCAGGTTTTCCACCACGTTGGCGGTGGTGATAAACATCACCCCGGAGAGATCGAAGGGCACGTCCACGTAATGATCCACAAAGTGGCTGTTTTGTTCCGGGTCCAGGATCTCCAGCAGGACCGAGGCCGGGTCGCCCCGGAAATCCTGGCCGATCTTGTCGATCTCATCCAGCATAAAGACCGGGTTTTTGAGGCCGATCTTCCGGATTTCACTGATGATCCGGCCGGGCATGGCCCCCACGTAGGTGCGGCGGTGGCCCCGGAGTTCCGCTTCATCCCGCAGGCCCGCGAGCGAGACGCGCACGAACTTGCGCTCCAGGGCCTCGGCAATGGAGCGGCCGATGGAGGTCTTGCCGGTGCCCGGCGGTCCGGCGAAGCAGAGGATGGGGCCCCGGCTCATCTGCACGTGCCTTTTTTTGTCAATGATTTCCCGGACCGTCTCCCGCAGTTCATCCAGCTTGATGGGTTTGGAGAGGTAATGGGCCGCACCCTTTTTCAAGGCGTCCACCGCGGTGGACACCGTGGCGTAGCCCGTGACCATGATGATTTCCGTGTGTGGGGCTATCTGCTTGGCGGATTCCAGGAGCTGCAGGCCGTCCATCTTCTCCATTTTTAAATCAGTGAGAATCAGGTCGTACTCCCGGGCTTTGATCATCTCCAGGGCTTCGGAGCCGTTGGACGCGCCGTTGACCTGGTGGCCCTCTTTACGGAGGATGTACTCCAGGTTGGTGCGGGCGATTTCCTCGTCGTCCACCACCAGCACCCGGGCGCTCTGGAGGCTGCAGAGGGTGCGCACCGCCAGGTATTCCAGAATCCGCTCCTTCACATGCTGGAGCCCGTAGTGCTGGGTTTCCAGCAGGCGCTCGGTCCGTTTCAGGTCCAGATTGTCCTCAGTAAAGCGGTTCCAGGGAAGCGAGATCAGGTAATCCAGATAATTCAGGCCGATGGAGTACTCGGCCACCGCGGGATCGGTTTTTTCCACCCGCTCCAGCTCTTTCAGGGCTACGGCCAGGACCTCCGGGGGCAGTTGGGCTTTGTGGATGGCGTTGCGCAAATCCAGCAGGTCGCCCCCCGCCTTAGGCCTCTCTTCCTCGCTTTTACGGAAAAAAACCATGGCTTTAACCTTCCTGGGATGATGATTATCACACCCCAGTCTGAGTATAAAGGAAAACTTGGGGCAGGGCAATGTTGGCGGCGCTCCTGATTTAAGATTAATTTTATGATTTTCCTGAACTTTTTGCTGCCGGGAAGAGGGCCTGCCGATCCCTGTTGCATTCTGCAATTTGTGTAACAACGGCCTGCAACGCCAGGTAATACCTTGATAATAAAGGACATTAAGAAATACTGCTTGTGATCTATTGCACAATGCAACGGTTGCGGAGGCGGAGATAATTGACCGAAATCTTAAATAATTAGTTATATCAGTAGGTTAAATATTTGGCAGGGTTCTTGAATATGAAGTAATCGCCGGGATAGGCTCATTAAGGCCTTACCCCAGGGAGTTAAAGAAAGATTCAAGGATGTATCAGCCATGTTGGGTTTCATGAAGAAAGTTCATGGCCAGGAAGAGGGGCAGCAACCGGGCAACCGTCACCAGGACCCGGAAATGCCCCGGATGAGTCAAGAGAGCTCCGGTAAGCCCGAGGTTCCCCGGAAGATCCTGGTGGTGGGCCGGGGCGACACCCTGGATGAGGAGGCCATCGATTATGCCGTGAATCTGGCGGAGCGGCTGGGCTACGACCTCATCGGCCTGAACGTCGACACGATGCTGGGCCAAAAAAGCAGGTTCTTTTCCCCTTATAAGTATCATCTCCGGGATAAGTTTGCCCAACATGCCCAAGCCGTGGGCGAAAAAATCAAAAAGAAGTTGGCTCAAAGAGGCATCGGCTATGAGCAGGTGGTGAAATTCGGGGACCTAGGCAAGGCGGTGGCCGAGGTCAACCAGCAGATCAAGCGGATTGAATTCATCATCACCCAGGCCGGCATCAAGGAAGCGGAAGTCAACGGGGGGATTAACCTCCCTGTTTTCAGCATAAGCGGATACCAAGGAGAAAGAAAAATGACCAACGAAGCGGACAGCAGGGGGTTCGGAGAGGTAGGCAAAACCGTGGGATTCGGCTTGGCCTCGGCAGCTATATATGCGGCCTTGTTCTGGAACTCGGACACGGTGATGCAGTATTTCACCAAAGGCGCCTGGTATGCGGCTTTGCCCATTGCCACGGTCTTTGTCGTCTCTTTTGTACACGGGGCGTTTTCCCATCACCTGTGGGAAGTCTTGGGGATTCAAGCGCCCAAGAAGGTGGCGCCCAGACCCGCGGCGGCGAAAAGGCCGGCGGCCAGAACGCGGCCCCGTCCCCAACTGCGCATCGACACCTAATATTCAGAGACCCAGGAGGAATACCCCATGCACGATATCGCACCGGAAGCAATTAAGTTTATTGACCTGAGCCTATCGACTATCGCCTTTTTATTTATCGTCGGTTTTATCGGCGGGCTGGTGAGCGGTTTCATCGGCTCGGGGGGAGCCTTTGTCCTTACCCCGGGGATGATGAGCCTGGGGGTGCCCGGGGCCGTGGCCGTGGCCAGCAACATGTGCCACAAATTCCCCAAGGCCATGATAGGCGCCTATAAGCGGTGGAAATACGGCCAGGTGGACATCAAGCTGGGTCTGATTTTGGCTGCCTCCGCAGGCGTGGGGGTGCAGGTGGGGATTATGATCCAGCAGTGGATTTTGGACAAGTGGGGCGAAGCCGGCTCCAACCTTTACGTCAGCCTCTCCTTTGTGGTCATTCTGGTGGTCGTGGGTGGCTATGTCTTTTATGACGCCTGGAAGACCTCCAGGTCCGGCGGCGAAGAAAAGGTGACCTCCCTGGCCCTGTGGCTGCAAAAGATCAATCTCCCCCCCATGGTCCACTTCAAGACCGCCAATGTGCGCATCTCCTTATGGTTCACCATTCCCATCGGCTTTGCCACCGGCTTGCTGGCGGCCACCATTGCCGTGGGCGGTTTTGTGGGCGTGCCCGGCATGATCTACGTACTGGGGGCTTCCAGCCTGGTGTCTTCGGCCTCGGAACTGGTGATTGCCTTCATTATGGGCTTTGCGGGCACGGTCAAATGGGCCATGCACGGCATGGTGGACATCCGCCTGACCCTCATCATCCTGGCCGGCTCGCTCCTGGGTGTGCAGTTGGGGGCTATCGGCACCACCTATGTCAAAGAAAACGTGATCAAGATCGTCATGGGCACCATCATGGTCATCGTCGCAGTGAGCCGGGGCCTGGCCGTTCCCCAATACCTGAAGGAATTAAAGGTCATCTCCTGGCAAAATTCCACCATCACCTTCCTGAACGGCGCCAGTTTCATTATCATGTGCATCGCTTTGGCCATCGGCGCCCTCATTATCATGGGGAGCATGTGGAAGGCCAAGAGGGCTGAAGCCTTAGCTGCCAAAGAAAGCGCTCTCGCCTTAGAAAAGAGCTATGGCTAAATATAACCGCATCCTGGTGGCCGTGGACGGCTCGGAAACGAGCCTCCACGCCCTCCAGGAATCCTTCAAACTGACCGGCTCCTGGGTCACCGTGGTCACGGTGGCCCCTTTTTATGAAGGCGACCTGCGGCTGGTGGGTGCGCCCCAACCCCAGGCATTGATGACGGAGCCTTGCAATACGGCGCTGGAGACCGCTCAGGAGCTGGCGGACGCGGCCGGGGCTTTGATCCAGACGGCCTGCATGGCCGGGGAACCTTATGAGCGCATCGTTGATCTGGCCGAGAGCGGCAACCGGGACCTCATTGTCATGGGGGCCAAGGGCCACAGCTTCATCGAGCGGGCCCTCCTGGGTAAAGTCACCCGGCGGGTGATCGGCTATACGCAGAGGGACGTCCTGGTGGTGCCGCCACAGGCCGAAGTGGGTTGGCAGAAAATTCTCCTGGCCACCGACGCGTCTCCTGCCAGTGAAGCCGCGGTGGCCCGGGCCCTGGACCTGGCCCGGGACTATGGCGGCGAACTACAGGTGGCGGCGGTAATGGAGTTCGCGCCGCCAATTTTTGCAGAACCGCCGGAAGCCGCAGCCTGGCGGGATCTGTTGCAGAATTATGTGGACGCAATCGCGGCCCGGGCCCAGACCCGGGAAGTTCCCGCCACCGCCCTGGTTCTGGAGGACACGCCTTATAAGGCTATCGTCGATCTGGCCCAAAGGGAAAAGTCCAACCTGATTGTTATGGGCTCCCACGGCCGCACCGGCCTAAAAAGGCTCCTGATGGGCAGCGTTACCGAAAGGGTCATCGGCCACGCCCCTTGCCCGGTGTTGGTGGTCAAGGGGTAGAACCGAACTAGAGATCGAAAGCCCTTTCAACTCCGCTTTTTCTCATCCCTACCTTTCCCGCTGCCCTCATTTATGTTTACCTAAAACATCTTCTATAATTTAAAGTTAACATAAATGAGTCAATCTGCTATGATGGTACCACCTGGCAAGGTAGCAGCCGTTCCGGTTAAGGACGGGGACCGTCCGGCTTGGTGGGGAATAAATTGAAGAAGAATCAGCAAAGGGGTAAATGCATGAAAAGGACAATTTCTTTACTGGCGCTAACCGCTCTTATCCTGGGGCTGAGCATTGCCAATGCCCGGGCCGGCTTTGTCAATTATCTGGGGAAGACCACCTGGACCGCGACCATCACTGACGACACCAAACCCAATAAAATAGGCGCCACCTTCACCGTTACGGGCGGGGTCAGCAAGGTTGGCGATGAATTCTATCTCTTCCAGGGCTACGTCACCGTGGGCACCGATGGACCTTTTATTATGACCGGATCGGGAGTCCTGGTCGGGAACACCCTGGTTTTCACCCTGAGCGAGTCCCAACGGCACACCGACACCTGGCGGGACGGTGGGGTGATGCACGTTGAAATTGATAAAAACAGCCAGATCGGCACCTTTTACGATATAGGCCACGACTTCGATACGAAATCAAGTACGAGGGTCTTTGATCAAAGATATACCGCCGGCACTCTGACCCTTTCCGGGTCGCCCATTCCTTTGTCTGCGAACATGGCCCCGCAGCAAATGCTACTGCAAGACTAGAGGATGCGGCTGGTGGCTTCGCTATTCGGCTTTCCGGTTGTTTAACACCAAGGGCGATCCCAGGGATCGCCCTTCTTTTATTGGTACACGCGGGCGAGTCTGGGCGGTGAGCCGTGTTTGAAGAGCTTTAATTACATGAGAGCCAGCAAAGGGGGAGGAGGCGGTTATGAAAGCAAAATCGTTTTCGGTCTTCATGGTAGCGGCGGTATTCATGATTATGGTATCCGGGGTTTCCAGCCTTGAAGCCTCGCAATATCTGGGGGAGGTTACCTGGACCTATTCAGGCGGCGGCACCATTAAGGCAGGCATCAGCAAGGCCGGCGGGTCCTATTATGAAGTGCAGGGGCAAGCGGTTACACCCAACGGGACGGTTATTTTTTCCGGGGGCGGAGCCTTGGTGGGAACCACTTTGATGTTCTCCGCGGTGGCGACCCAGGTGGAGACGAACGATAAGGGCGTATATCATAACGCCAATACCTTGCAGATAAACATCGATCAATCCACCTTTAACGGCACTATGTGGATTCTTACTACCTGGTACCTTAACCCGGCCGTTAGCCCCAACACGGTTGGTTATGGTCACTCTTATGACACCGGCACGCTGACGCTTGTCGGCCCGAAGCCCGTTTTGGCCGCAGCCACAGGCGCCCAGATTTTATTAATGGAGTAAGTTAGGTCAAAATGAACCTTGGCAGGGCTTAGCAAAACAAATTCATATTGAAGCGAGCTTGGTATTAATTGATACAGGCTGAAAGCCAGGGTTCCCAGTTCCACGATATTTCTTCTAAGTAACACTCTCCTGGGGACGGAGGAAGCTCAGGTTGTAGTCCTCTTCTTTGAAGGCCTGGAAGCAGCGGTCCACAACGGCGTCGCTGGAGAGGGCCAGGTCCAGCTGCCGGGCGAACGCGGACAGCAGTCCGGCCAGTTCCAGGGTCTGCTCCGTTTCCAGGAGGGAGTATTTGACCATCCGGCCCTGCACCATATCCCCCGTCACCTGCACCTTAAACCCCAGGTAGTCCAGGATGTCGCCGAGCAGCCGGGCCCGGCGCTCCCGGCGCTCCACCCCCGCAGCCCCGCCTTTGAACTGATAGCTGATGTAGTTGTCGTTTTTCTCTTCCGAGATATAGGCGTCCAGAATGGCGAAGTGGTAGCCCAGCCGGGAGTTGAAATTAAGGTAATTTTCGGTGATGACCGCGAAGCTCTTGCCGCCCAGGCCCTTTTCCGACTTGCCCATGTCGTACATGGTATTGGCGAACACCGAGATAAAGCCTTTCAAGTCCGGTGCCACCTGGCCGGCCCAGGTGACCCGGGGGTGATGGAAACCCCGGAGCAGGGCCCGGAAAGGCCGGGAGAGGATATCCTCTTCTTTGACCCAGGTCTGGCCTTTAACCCGCAAGCCGCCGCCAAGATCCAGAATGAAGAGATTGAGAGGAAGATCGGTTTGCAACCGGGAGCAGGACCGGGGCTCTAGAGCCTGGTCCACGTCCAGGGCGAACATGGCGTCCATCGCCTTTTCATGGGCGAAGCGGGTGATGTCATGGAGGGTGCGGCAACGGCCGGCCTGGAATTCCGGGCTCTCCGGATCCAACAGACTCAAGGGGGTGGCCTTTTTCAGGATACGGCGCAGCTTTTGGAAAACGGGCACCCGCTGTATGTCTAGATCCGACGGGGTGCGGCCTTGCAGGAGTTCCGGGATCACGCCGGGATAGACCCGGGCCGCATCCGCGTCCACGGTGACAATCTGCCCGGGATGAAGCACCTTGGTGGCCCCGCCCACATCCACCAGGGTGGGCACCCGAAATTCCCGGGCCAGGATGGACATATGGTCCGTGGGACTGCCCACCTCCGTAAGAATGGCGGCAATGCGGTCCATGACCAGGACCAGTTTGGCCGCGGGCTGCCGCACCACCACCACCGCTCCCGGGGGGATGCTGGCCACGTCTTCATCCCGGTGGAACTGAAAGACCCGGCCGGCAGCCGCGCCCCCCACGGCCCGGACGCCGTAGCGGAGCAAGGGAGGCACCGGCTCCCAGGTGCTTTCCCGTTCCTCCGCGGCAAAACTGGGGACGGTGACCCTCAAGGGCCGGGATTGGAGCAGAAAAATGCGGCCCGAGTCATCCAGAGCCCACTCAATATCCTGGGGGTGGCCGAAGTGTTTTTCCAGTTTCAGGCCAATGGCCGCCAGGTCTTGGATCTGCTCCGGGTTCAAGCAAGGGGACCGGGCCTGCTCCGGGTCCAGGGCCACCTCCGCGGTGCCGCCTTCCGGCCGGCAGACCAGAGCTACGGGTTTTGCCGCCACTCGCTGTTCCGTCACCTCCAGGTCCGGCGCCCGGGACACCCGGTAGAGGTCGGGGGTGATGGCGCCGTCCACCGCGTATTTCCCCAGGCCCCAAACCGCGCTGATAAGAATGGTATGGCTCCCCGTCTCGTGGGGGTCAAGGGAGAACATCACGCCGCTGGCCCGGGCCGGAACCATGGCCAGGCAGCCCACGGCCATGGGCAGTTCGCTCGCGGAAAATTGCTGGTATTTCCAGTAAAAGATGGCCCTGGAGGTAAATTTGCTGGCCACGATTTCCCGGTAATGCGCGGGCAGTTGCGCCGCGTCCACATTGAGCAGGGTGGCAAACTGGCCGGCAAAGGAAAAATCCGTATCCTCCCCCACCGCGCTGGAACGCACCGCCAGGGGCCGGCCCAGGAAGGGTTTCCCGGCTGCCAGCAGGGCCTCCTCCAGGTCCGGCGGCAGCGGGGCCGTGCGCACCAGGGTCTGGATTTCCCGGCTGATGGCCTCCAGGCTCTCCAGGTCGTCAATGGGGGCCTGGGCCAGGTGCTTCGCCAATTCTTCATCCAGGCCGGAAGCCTTCAGGAAGCGCTGGTAAGCCGCGGCGGTAATGGCAAATCCCTCCGGCACCTGGAGGTGCAGCCGGTTGCCCATTTCCCCCAGGTTGGCCATTTTGGCCCCGACACTCAGGGCCGTCTCTGCAGTCAAGGCGGAAAGGGGGAGCACATACGCGGTGGCGGGGATGTCCGGGTTGGCGGTAAGCTCCCGGAGGATTTCTTCCTGGAGCTGCTGGGAGATGGCCCGCAATTCCGGGTAGCGGTTTTCGGTCAGGAGATTGAGTTCGGTGACGATGTGGGAGATGCTTCCCCCCAATCGCTCCACCTGGGTCTGGAGGTAGGCGCGGTCAAAGAGATAATCCCCGGAGAGCTTTTCCTCCATGTCCGCCATAGTCTCCAGGGCCAGGGTGTTGTTTTCTAACAGGTGGCGGAAATGGTCGAATTTCAGGCGCAGCCGGGTCTGTTCGTCTACTTCTTCCTTCAGGAAACGGCGTAGGAACCTGAAAACCATAAGTGGTCAGTGGTCAGTGGCCAGTGGCCACTGGTCAGTTATGAAAAAAACCGGTTTATAATTCATTATGAGGGCAACGAAGAGAGATTCGTAACGAAGCTGCGCTCCTTTCAGAATGACACCTTTAATAATAAGCCGTCTACTGTGACCCGGTAATAACCTCTAATCTCTGCAAACGACCGGCGGCCACTGCTCACCGATCACTACTCACTGCTTCTTCAACTCGGCCAGTTCTTTTTGCATCCTTTGCCATTCCAGGGCCCGCCTGATGGTGATGAGGATGGTTTCTTTGCGGAAAGGCTTGGTGATGAAGTCATAAGCCCCTTTTTGCACGGCCTCTTCCGCGGTCTCCAGGGTCCCGTAGGCGGTGATGATGATGATGGGTAATTTGTCATCAACCTTTTTAATGATATCGATCAGGTCCATGCCATCCACCAGGGGCATTTTGAGATCGGTCACCACTACGTCAAAGGACTTCTCCTGGAGCAGCTTGCTCACCTCCAGAGGATTGTTGGTGGTCATCACCTCATAGCCGGTCTTATCCATGAGGATGGTGCGCAACAATCTGAGCATATTGGGCTCATCATCCACCACTAGTATCTGCTCCGCCATCGTCTCCTCCTGGCCTCGGTTCTTAGTAAGTCAGGTTTTGCAAAGGAATGGAAGTCTCCCCTTCTGGGGCCGGCGCAGCCGCGTCCTTGTCCGTGGCCAGGGGGAGATAAACAGTGAAAGTAGTGCCATGTTTCTCGGGGTATTCCTCTGCCGGGTAACTGGTAAAGAGGATATTGCCCCCGGTTTTACTGATGATGCCATAACTCACGGACAGGCCCAGGCCGGTGCCTTCCCCCACTTTCTTAGTGGTAAAAAAGGGATCGAAAATCTTGGCCTGGCTCTTCCGGGGAATGCCGTTGCCGGTATCGCTGAATTCCAGGACCACCCGTTTGCCGTCCGGAGCCAGCCGGGCATCCACGCGGAGCACGCCGCCCCCTTTCATGGCATCCATGGCATTATTGATCAGGTTGATGAACACTTGCTGCAATTCCTGGGGGTCGCCTTTGACCCGGGGCAGGTCGGGAGCCAGATGGCTTTCCAGGCTGATTTTCTTAGTCAGCAAGGTATTGCGGACCACGCTCAGCATCTTTTCCATGATGCCGTTGATCTCGGCGCTGGTTTCGATGCGCTCCGGACTGCGGGCAAAGGTGAGGAGATTTTCCACGATTTTTTTGCATTTCATCCCCTCTTCCTCAATAACTTTAAGGGTCTCGTTGACTTCGGGCAGGTCCCCGGTCTTTTCCAGGAGATGTTCCGTAAAGCCCAGGATGACGGCGATGGGGTTATTGATTTCGTGGGCCACCCCCGCGGCCAGTGTCCCCACGGAGGCCAGTTTCTCCATGTTGATCATGCGGTCTTCAATGGCTTTGCGGCTGGTGATGTTGCGGGAAATGATCTCATAGGCAAAGGGCTGCCCCAGCTTATCCCGCAGGCCCACAATACTGGTGGAGAACCAGAACTCCTGGCCGCCGATAGCCACCTGGTGCCGCTTGCTGAACGTGCGGCCCGTTTCTTTCACTTCCTCAAGCCATTCCATGTGGAAGTCCGCGGATTTCCTGTTAAAAATATCGTACAAGGTCAGACCCAGGAATTCCTGGGGTTGGACCTTCCCCCCGGGCTTGAGCGGCAGCGCCAGGGCGAAGAGATTGGCGGCAAAGAGGTTCAGGGACTGGATACGGCCGCCTTCATCCACGGTGTAAATGAGGTCCGCCGCGTTTTCGACCAGGGCCTGATAGCGGGCCTCGGATTTCTGCAGCTTCTCTTTCTGGCGGTTGACTTCCTCCTCCAGGGACGCGGAGAACTGCCGCTCGAAACGGAAATTCAGCATGACGATGGTGCCGGAAAGGACGAAGAAGCCGATGATCACCTGCAGGAAAAATTGCCGCATGTACAGGGAATGCACCACTCCCTCCACTTCGGCTGCCGGGGCCACCACTGCCACCGACCATGAAGGCACGGTTTTCCGGTCCTTAACATAAACGGGTTCGGTCAGACGCACCGGGGCATAGGCGATGAGTTTCTGGATCTCTCCGGCCATGCCCCCATGCCATCCGGAAATGTAAGTCCCCCAACCTTCCTGGCCGGTGAGCATTTTTTCGCGTTGGATTTCATTGATCTCATCGAAGGAGATGGCCGGCATGCGTTCTTTGCGCACGGTAAAGGCATTTTTGCCGATAAAGTCCCGCTCCGGATGGCTCAGAAAAGTGCCCTGGTTATCCATGATCCAGGCATAGCCGGTCTTGCCGCTTTTGATTTGCCGGGTGAATTTGTTCGCCAGAAATTGGGTGTCAATATAAAAGAGCAATACTCCGGAAAGGGCCCCGGAGGGATGGGGGTGGGCTTCATCCACTGATTCTTCATAGGTGGGCTCGGCCATGACCATGATTAGGCGGCCCAGGTAGTTGGGGACCTGGGTGGATACGGGCCCTACATATATGCTGCCTTTGTTTTCCGGCTGGCGGGCCCACTGAAAATAGGGCGCATTCTGGAAGGAGCCGGTGATGATGTGATCCACGCCCCGGGAATCCACCAGGTAAGCCCGGGTCCCTTGCGGGTCGAGGCGGCGGATCTCCACCACCCCGTCTTCCCGCACGCTGGAAAGGGTGGCCCGCATGCGGTTGGCCCAAGTGAGGGGCTCCAGGTATTGGATGGAAGGAGAGAAATTGAGGGTGCTCAATTCCCGCTTCAGAAAATTGATGTCCTGCTCCAGCAGGCCCGCGGTATGCCGGGCCAGGACCAATTGCTGCTGGTTGAAGTCCTCCTTGACAATCTCCCGCATCTGGTTGGCGGATTTGACCCCCAGGTAAATGCTGGTTCCCAAAAGCAGGGCATTGACCGCGAGGATCACGGCCAAGGCATGCCGGGAGACTAAAAAGGGAAAGCGCCGCATCTTAGTTATTTTTTTCCACAGCTCTGCCAGAATTTTGGAGATCTTCCTGGGCCCATCCGGGCATTTTAAAAACCCGGTTTTCTTAGCTCAAGTTATGATTTTTTTTAAATATTAGCGTATTTACCCCAAGGGGTCAAGGTGGATGGGTAGGCTTACTGGGCAGAGGCGAGGGTTTGGGGGAGGAAGCGCCGGGAGGGCGCAGCCAGCAGGGAGCAGTGAGCATCAGCAAAAGTGGCCTGAACAGGTTGGGTTTCTTGCTGCCCGCGGCTCTCCCGGCTTCCTCCCCCAAATTGAGAATTAATCTTCCTGCAACTTCACCACCAGCACGGAACAGGGGGAGTAGGTCACCACCTTGGAGGCCGTGCTGCCCAAAAAGTACTTGGTCTTGCCGGCCAGCCCCCGGCTGCCGATGACAATGAGGTCGGCCTTCTCTTTTTTGGCCGCGTCCACGATTTCATCCGCGGTGGAGTCTCCAGTGGCAATCAAGGCCACGGGGGTGATGTTTTTCTCCTGGGCTTTGGCCTTGGCCGCGTTCAGGGCATTCTCCGCCTGCCGTTTGAGTTTATCCGCGACAAAGTGCCCTTCATCCTCCAGGTCAAAGAGGGAGAGATAGACGGCCAACAGCACCACCTCCGAAGGGGGGTTGGATTTAGCCAGATTGCAGGCGGTTTCCACGGCCTTAAGCGAGTAGGCCGAACCATCGACTGGTACGAGAATCTTCATGGGTTCAACTCCTCTCTTAAGTTAGTGGCCCGCCTTCTCGGCCCGCTCTTTCTTAACCCCCTGCCACATCTGGTACATGATCACCACGCACATGCCTAAGGCCGCGCACATGACCATCCATTGGGAGGCGACGGAAAGGTTGAATTGTTTCAGAGACACGGAAATCCCCGCCAAGATGACCATAATGGCAAAGAGCAGGCGGATGCCGTAGCCCCGGATATACTTGACCGCGGTCACGCCGATCTGGGCGCCGATGGAGGCGCCGACGAGCATCAGAATGGCGGCGATGATCTCCACCCGGCCCTTGACGCCGTAGGTAAAGCAGCCGTAAGCTCCCGAAAACAACACCGAGAACAGGTCAGTGCCCACGGCAATGGCCGTGGGACAGCCGATCAAGTAAATCAGGGCCGGCATGCGGAAGAAACCGCCGCCCACACCCAGGAAGCCGGAGAGCCAGCCGGTGAACAGAAAAACAAAGGTGACGGTCCAGAAAGAAATGGTGATGCCGGACGCCGGAAAATGGATCATGGGCGGCAGGTTAAAGGTCTTGCGGGCCGGCATAACACCCACCCCTGCGCCGGGATTCGCGGTAGCTTGCTTCGTCCGTTTGTCCTTAGTGGCGTAGTCGTACAACATATAAATACCCAGTCCGAAGAGCAGGGCCATATAGGTATAGCGCACAATGGGGCCGGCCAACCCCAGTCTGGAGAGCCACATGACGTTCTGGGCGCCGATTTCCACGCCGACGACCGAACCGACAATGGAGATGAGGCCCAGTTTCATGTCCACGTTGCCCATTTTGCGGTGCTTGGCCGTGGCCACGATGGATTTGCCGAAGATATGAGCCAGATCGGTGCCGATGGCGTAAGCCATGGGAAAGCCGAAGGCATTAAGAGCCGGGGTCACCACCCAGGCGCCGCCGACCCCAAAAAAGCCGCCCAGCACGCCCACGGAAAAGCCGATGGCCACCAGGATCAGGGCGTTGAACTGCATGCCGGCGATGGGCAGATAAATATCAAACATGGTATATATCTCCTATTCCCAGATTATTCGTGATGTTCGATCTTGCTGACTTCCATGCCGACCATCTTCAGGATCACGTCGGTGACCAGGGCGATGGCGAATCCCACCACGCCCATCAGCACCGTGACGATCGCCGCATAGGCCCAAAGATTGTCGTTATAATACCTGGCGAAGAAGAGATTGATGCCGCTCAGATTAGCCAGATTAACCTTGTTTCCCAGTTCCTCGGGGACGTCCAGTCCTCCCCCGGCCCAGGCCAGGACGGGGAGTCCCAGCAAGCAGCAGTTAAAAATGATGACCCAGATTTTCTTCATTTCCTTCACCTCCTGTCATTGATAATAAGCGCAGGCGCGGTCCCTAAACGTTCCCTGCCGCCGGCACTGTTAAGCCCTTGGCTAAAAATGGGTCCAGCCGTGGAGAAGACGGAAGCGGAGGCTGATCTATCACCGGTTTACCCCGCACCCTGAAGTTCCGTTTTTCTTTCCTCAGCCCGCCGTTTTCCCTTGGTGATTAAAGTCCGTCACTCTGTTCTATATCAATGCCCGTGCCAGGATGAGAGGGAGTTGGCGAAGCTCCAACTACTGAATAATTAATGGTAAAATAGGCATAAAGCTAATACTTTTGTGACTTTTGGAGGCTTGACCGTCAACAAATTTTACAGTTCGTAAAAGAAATCAACGCTTGCCCTAGGGCGGTAGAAATGCGACCAGGGAAATGGCCTTACACCAGTGGATGCCTTATCGCCGACTGCTTTGGCGTGAAAATTGATATGAATCTAGGTTTTGGGGAATTCTGAAAAAATGGGGCAAAAATTATTAACCATCCGGGGCCGACTCAAGTAAAATTTTTATCAGGGTATGATTTATGGGATGGCTCAGTATCTTCCGGAGAAAAAAGAAGGCGCCGCCGCCGGCCCCGGCTCTGAAAGAGATTTTCCGGGGGTTCCAGCAAGTGCTGGCCGCCAACAACGAATCCCTGGTCATCATGGGGCAGTTGGAGGAAAAGCTCGCCGCCGGCAATGGCTTCGACTTGCAGTATCTCCGTGGCTCCATCGAAGCCCTGGACCGGCATCTCGCCGCTTTGGTGGCCGGGCTGCAATGCATGTCCGGAGGAATCTGGGGGGAACTGGAGAAGGCCAGGGTCAAGGTCGAGGCGGCGATTCATCAATGCCTGGAGGAGCGCCCCCGGTTTCCCTCCAGTCCCCTGTTGGTGCGGCTGGACCAGGCCGCCCCGGAGATCCGGCCGGCGCTGGGGGGCAAGGCCGCCAACCTGGCTCGGGTGCAGACCGACCTCCATCTGCCGGTGCCTGAGGGGGTGGCGGCCACTCTGTCCGCCTATCGGCTGTTCATGGAGCAAACGTTGCCCGGAGAGGAAGAAACTCTGCTGGCGCGGCTCGGTCAAGAACTGGCCTCCCTGGACCTGGAGAAGGAGGCGGCCGTGGAGGAGGCCGCGGCCCGGCTGCAAGCCCTGGTCCTGGCCCAACCGCTGCCGGAGGAGCTGGCCGCGGTCTTGGTGGCCGCAAGCCGGCAACTGATGGATCACCCCGGCCGCAGGTTGGCGGTGCGCTCCAGCGGCGCCCGGGAGGATATCGCCGCCACTTTTGCGGGTCAATACGAGACCTTCCTGGGAGTGGCCCCGGATGAAGTTCCGAAATATTGGCGCCGCGTAGTGGCCTCCCAGTTCGGGGCCCTGGCCCTGGCCTATTTTAAAAATCAGGGGCTGATTCTCGAAGAAGCCGCCATGGGGGTGCTGATTCAACGGCTGATTCAAGCCCGGGCCGCGGGCGTCATGTTCACCACTGACCCGGAGAGCTGCGACCCGGATCGCATGATTATCAGCGCCACCTGGGGCCTGGCCGCGGACCTGGTGGGGGGCGAGGTCAGTCCGGATGAATATGTCGTCTCCAAGCAAAACGGCCGGCAGCTTCAGGCCAGGTACGGCCGCAAGGAGTACCGCCTGGTCCTGCAAGACGGCCGCCTGATCCGGGAGACTGTGGCTCCGGAGCTGGTGGCAGCCCCGGCCCTGGAAGCTCAAGATTTAGAGCAACTGGCCGGCTTTGCCCGGGTGCTGGAGGACAATGGCGGCTGCCCCCACGACGTGGAATGGGTTAAGGGGATAAGCGGCAAACTCTACGTGGTGCAGTCCCGGGAACTGCGGTTTTCCGAGTCCCGGGCCCGGGTCTGCCTGGAGGTCGCGGGCGCGGAGAGCGGTGCGGAGGTCCTCCTGGCCGGAGGCCGGGTGGGCTCCCTGGGCGCGGCCGCGGGCCCGGTTTTCCGGCTCTATGGGGACCGGAGCCTGGGGGAAGTGCCCCCGGGCGCGGTCCTGGTGGCGCCCCGCACCACCCCCCAGCTGGCCCCGGCGCTCCCCCGGGTGGCGGCCCTGGTCACCGATGTGGGCTCCACCACCGGCCATCTGGCCCTGGTAGCCCGGGAGTACGGCATCCCCGCGCTGGTGGACACCCTGCAGGCCGGGGAACTGCTGCCCGAAGGGGAAGTGGTGACGGTGGACGCCTATCACGGGAAGGTATACCGGGGCCGGGTGGAGGAGGTGCTCCGCTATCAGACCCGGAAGACCAGCCGTTTACAGCAATCGCCCCTCTGTGAGAAGATGCGGACCGTGGTGGACCTGATAGTGCCTCTGACCCTGGTGGACCGTCGCAGCCCGGACTTCCGCCCCGAGAATTGCCGCACGTATCATGACATTACCCGCTTTGCCCATGAAAAGGCCATCCAGGGCATGTTCGGCCTCATGGACGGGGTGGCGGAAGGGCGCTACCCGGTGCTCCGCCTTCTGAAGCTGGATACGGCGCTGCCCCTCAACCTGCACCTCATGGACCTGGGGGGCGGCCTGGCCACCCACGTCACCCCGGTGCCCCCCGAAAGCATCATCTCCCGGCCCATGCGCGCCCTGTGGCGGGGTATCAGCCACCCGGGCATCTCTTGGGCGGGACCGGTGCCCGTGTCCGTGGGCGGGTTTCTCCACGTCCTGGCCCAGACCGCGATCCGCCCCCCGGAGAGGTTCTGGGACAAGACCTACGCCATTGTCGCGGACAATTACGTCAATTACAGTTGCCGCCTGGGTTATCATTTCGCCACGGTGGACAGCTTTTGCGGGCCGGTGGCGGATGACAATTTCATCAATTTTGCGTTCAAAGGCGGGGCCGCGGATGAGCCCCGGCGGGTCCGCCGGGCCAAGCTCATCGCCATCGTCTTGGACCGGCTGGGTTTCGAGATGGAAGTCTTCAAAGACGTGGTCCGGGCCCGCTTCCGCAAGCGCCCCGCGGCGGAAAACGAAGAAAGGCTGGATCTCCTGGGCCGCCTCATGGCCTACGTGCGTCAGATGGACATGCTCATGTCCGACGACTCCATGGTTTACCAACTGGCGGAACGCTTCCTGGCGGGCCACTACTCCCGCCCCGGGGAAGAGGAAGGGGCAGGGGAGAAGTAGTCAGTAATCAGTGATCGGTGATCAGTGATCAGTAGGGCCACGTGACAGGGGTCTGGGATTAGGGATTAGGGGCAAGGGGCAGTAATAATACTCGGTTGTTTTTACAGCTTATTGCTTCAAGAGTTCCAAGTTGAGACCTCTGCGAAAGTCCTCTTCCTTGTCATTCTGAGGAAGCGAAGCGACCGAAGAATCTCAATGATACCAACAATATACGAGATTCTTCACTCCGCTACGCTCCGTTCAGAATGACAGAAAAAAACTTTCGCAGAGGTCTCAAGCTCAAGGTGTAGGGTGGGCACTGCCCGCCCCACCGCCTTTTCTCTCCTGTCCTGAAAGTCTTAATGCGCAAGGCTGGAAAGCCTGCGCCACCAAGCTTTCATGATTTTGGGTGAGTCAAGGGCTCATGAATTAATGCCCGGGAATGCAAACTTGGTCCGGGCTCCTGCTGCGCCAGCCCCTTGCCGCTCCATGACGTTGAATTTATAAAATAGATCATTATCTTCATTTTTAAAGGACGATCATTTGAATTATCAGACCTTGAGAACCATTGTCGTTTAACGAAAAGCGAAAAACTGCCCAAGGGAGAACTCCAATGGCACCCGCGCCCAGTCCCGATAAACCGGAAAAATTGCTGGTCTGCATCGACGGCTCGGAAGAGAGCCGGGCCGCTTTGGCCGAAG
>JAKAGH010000236.1 GCA_021817645.1 Deltaproteobacteria bacterium | reverse complement strand
TTGTGCGCGGTGTCGATCCCCTCCACGTCCAGGGTGGGGTCGGCTTCGGCGTAACCCTGCTGCTGCGCTTCCGCCAGGGCCTGGGTATAGGACATGCCCTGCTCCGACATCTGGGTGAGGATGTAGTTGCAGGTGCCGTTTAAGATGCCGAACATCTCCTGGATGCGGTTGGCGGCCAGGCCCTGGCGCAGGGCCAGAATCAGGGGCACGCCGCCGCAGACCGCGGCCTCGAAGGCCACGTCCACCCCTTGTTGGGCCGCGGCCGCCAGGATCTCGTTGCCGTGGAGCGCCAGCAGGGCCTTGTTGGCGGTGACCACGTTCTTGCCCCGGGAGATGGCCTCCAGGACCAGTTCCCGGGCCCGGTCGGTGCCGCCGATGAGCTCCACGACGATGTCGATGTCCGGGTCGTCCAGGATATCAAGGTCCCGGGCGGTGAGGCGCTCCGGCTCCAAGGAGACCCGGCTTCTCCGCTCCGGGTCGATATCCGCGGCCTTCTTCAGGACCAGGTCCGTGCCCAGGCGCTGGGCCAGGAATTCCTGGCGCTCCGTGAGGAGCCGGGCCACCCCCTGGCCCACGGTGCCCAGGCCGATGAGTCCTACTTTGACCAAGAGGTTATTCCTTTTTCTGATATTTTTCGGTGATGACTTCGATCTCTTCGGGAGTCATGCGCATCACTTTCCTGAAGCCCCGGATCGCCTGGTTGGTGCGGTGCACGTTTTCCACCAGGGCGAAGCGCACGTATTCGTCGCCGAACTCCCCGAAGCCCAACCCCGGGGCCACGGCCACCTTGGCCTCCTCGATGAGCATCAAAGAGTAATTGATGGAGCCCAGGTGCCGGAACTTTCTGGGGATGCGGGCCCAGACGAACATGGTGCCCTTGGGGGGGTCCACCCGCCAGCCGATATTGTGCAGCCCCCGGCAGAGGGCGTCCCGCCGCTCCTTATAAACGGCCACGGTCTGCTCCACGCATTCGTAGGGGCCGTTTAAGGCGATGATGGACGCGATCTGGATGGGCTGGAAGACCCCGTAATCCAGATAGCTCTTGATGCGGGTGAGGGCGTGCACCAGGCGCTGGTTGCCCACCACGAAGCCCATGCGCCAGCCGGGCATGTTGTAGCTCTTGGACAGCGAAAAAAGTTCCACTCCCACTTCCTTGGCCCCGGGCACCTGGAGGAAGCTGGGGGCTTTGTAACCGTCAAAGACCAGGTCCGCGTAAGCGAAGTCGTGGATGATCAACACGTTGTACTTATTGGCGTACTCCACGATGCGCTGGAAAAATTCCAGGTCCACGCATCTGGTGGTGGGGTTGTGGGGAAACGAGATGATCAGCATCTTGGGCCGGGGCCGGATCAGCTCGGTGATGTTGTGCAAATCCTCGAAGAAGTCCCGGTCGTGGGCCAGGGGGATGCTCACCAACTGGCCCCCGGAAATGACCACGGACGCGGCGTGAATAGGGTAGGTGGGGTTGGGCACCAACACCACGTCCCCTGCCTCCACCGTGGCCAGGACCAGGTGGGAGAGGCCCTCCTTGGCGCCGATGGTGGCGATGGCCTCCGTCTCCGGATCGATGTCCACGTCAAAGCGGCGCTTGTACCAGTCCGAGATGGCCACCCGCAGCTTGGTGATCCCCCGGGACGCGGAGTAGCGGTGATTGGCACCCTTGCCCGCGGCTTCCACGAGTTTGTCCACGATGTGTTGCGGGGTAGGCAGATCGGGGTTGCCCATCCCCAGGTCGATAATGTCTTCGCCCCGGCGCCGGGCCATCATCTTCAGGGCGTTGACGGTGGCGAAGACATAGGGGGGCAAGCGCTTCATCCGGGGAAATTCTTCAATGGCCATGTGCATCTCCTTAAGGCTAAGCAAGCGATATTTCCAAAAAATTATTATCCCATAAGACCGCGCTTTGTCAAAGGATTTGGGGGGAGGAAGCGAAATGCGGGCGTCCACGCACCCCGTTAATCCGCACGGGCTGGAAAGCCCTTGCCATCAGTTCTAATAACTTTTCCAGGCGGGATTATTGGCGCCGTGATTTTCTTCGTCCACCAATATTTTCTTGACGGAAACTTCCCCGCGGTAAAAGAATGAAATCGTGGCTGTCAGATGCTTAGACTATTTCACCATCGGAGATATATTTTCCGTAGGGGCGAACACCAGTTTCGCCCCCACTTGTCATAGGGCATCCCGCGGCCAGGAAAGGAGCAGTTTATGAAGGTGTGGGAAATGTTTCAGCTGGAGGGCAAGACCGCCCTGGTGACCGGCGGGTCGAGCGGCATTGGCAAACGGGTGGCGTTGGCCTATGCCCAGGCCGGGGCCCAGGTCGCCATCGTTGCCCGGCACGCTCCGGTTCTCGCCGGGGTGGCCCAGGAGTTGGCGGCAGCCACCGGCGCTAAAATCATCGCGGTGCCCGCGGATGTGACCCAACCGGGAGAAGTCCAGCAGATGGTGGAGACGGTGGTCCGGGAACTGGGCGGGATAGATATCGCCGTCTGTAACGCCGGGATTGTCACTCTCAATGACCTGGAGGACATGTCCCTGGAAGAATTCGCCAGCATTCAAAACACCAATGTCAACGGCGTCTTCCTCACCGGACAGGCCTGCGCCCGGGCCATGATCAAGCAGGGGAGGGGCGGGGTGATCATCAACACGGCTTCCATGTCCGGCCACGTGATCAATATCCCCCAGAAGGAGGGGCATTATTGCGCGTCCAAGGCCGCGGTGATCCATTTGACCAAAGCCATGGCCGTGGAATTCGCGCCGCATCATATCCGGGTGAACAGCGTCAGCCCCGGCTACATCCTCACGGAACTGGTGGAGCCCCTAACAGAATACCATAAAATCTGGGCCACCAAGATCCCCCTGGGACGCCTGGGCCGGCCCGAGGAATTGATGGGGCTCTACCTCTACCTGGCCAGCGAGGCCTCCAGCTACATGACCGGCACCGATATCGTCATAGATGGGGGGTACACCTGCGTGTAGGCTCTCTTCCCGAATTAGCGATATTTCTTGTCTAAGCAGGTGGTAAAGGAGTATAAAAGTGATTACCTGATTTTTATCCACGGCCGCGCTGGGGGCGGCTGCAAGACGGCATAATTTAACCCATTCGGAGAGCCCTGCAAAATCCTCATTTGTCATTCTGAGCGAAGCGAAGAATCTAGATTCTTCGGTGGCTTCGCTCCCTCAGAATGACAAATTGAGCCATTTTCGCAGAGGTCTGATTCAGGTCAGCAGACAGCAAAGGAGATCAAACATGGCAAAGGTGGCGATTAACGGCATGGGGCGGATCGGCAGGGCCGCGTTCAAGGTCATTCTGGAGACCCCGGAATTGGAACTGGTGGCGATTAATGACCTGATGGACCTGGATAACCTGGCCTACTTGCTCAAATATGACACCGTTTACGGCAGATACGGCAAAAAGGTGGAAGTGAGCGACGGCGCCCTGATGGTGGACGGCAAAAAATATCTGGCCCTGAAAGAGAAAGACCCGGCCCAACTCCCATGGGGCAAACTGGGGATCGACGTGGTCTTTGAATGCACCGGCTTCTTCACCAGCAACGAAGGCCTGACCAAGCACGTGCAGGCCGGGGCCAAGATGGTCTATCTCTCCGCCCCTCCCAAAGGGGGGGACGTCTGCACCATCGTCCACGGGGTGACCCTGCCGGACGGTGGCGCGAACATCGTCTCCTGCGCCTCCTGCACCACCAACTGCATCACCCCGGTGGTGGAGGTGATGATGCGCCGCATCGGCATCAAAAAGGCCATCATGACCACCATCCACGCCTACACCTCCAGCCAGGCCATCGTCGACAGCCCGGCCAAGAAATGGCGCCGGGGCCGGGCCGGGGCCGCCAATTTCGTGCCCACCTCCACCGGCGCGGCCAAAGCCACCACCAATTGCCTGCCGGAATTGAAGGGCAAGTTTGACGGCTTGGGAGTGCGGGGCCCGGTGCCCTCCGGCTCCCTGGCGGACCTGGTCTTTGTTACTTCCCGGCCTACCTCGGTGGAGGAAATAACTAAAATCTTTAACGAAGAAGCCGAAAGCCCCCGATATAAAGGTATTTTGGGGGTGGCCGAAGCCCCCCTGGTTTCTCATGACATCATTCAGGACCCCCGGGCTTCCATCGTCGATTTGGAGATGACCCAGGTGGTGGACGGCGACCTGGTGAAGATCTTGAGCTGGTATGACAATGAATGGGGTTATACCAACCAGATGATCAAGGAAGCAGTGCGGGCGATTAAGGCGGCGAAAATCTAGGGATCAGGGGCCAGGGGTCAGGGGCCAGGAAAAGAGAATAGTTCCTCGTGGGTCTCCGGCCTGCCTTTAAATTATACAAGGGCAGGTGCGGGTGGGGCGGGCCTCCGTGCCCGCCGGGCGCCCGGGGCGGCCAGAGACGGTCGCCCCACCCTTTCACTCTTTTCGTGGAAGCTAAAGAAAGGTGGGCAGTGCCCACCCTACAGGAAAACTTTTCATAACTGTTGCTCATGGGCCTGCGCCCCGCCCGCAAAGCATGAAAAGAATCGTAGGGGCGGGCGTCTCGCCCGCCCGGGTAATCAGCACAGGCTGGAAAGCCTGTGCTATCACTCGGAACTTTTCAGGACAGAGCGCAGGCGAGACGCCTGCGCCACCAAGTCCTTCCTTATATGTTTGCGTCTTGCTTTGCGTCTTTGCGTGAGGCCTTTCTCTTGGAACCGAATTACTCTTTTTCCCTGATCCCTGCCCGCTGGTCCCTGCTCCTAGGCGTCACAGCCGCGGCGGCTGCCGGGGCCGGAGCAGCCCCGGGCCAGGCCGCCGCGCCGGCCTTTCAGGATCTCCATGGGGCCTCCCTGATAGACCGCCTGCAGGCCCAGTTCAATAAATCCGCCCATCTCCAGCGGCTGAATACCGCATTCTTCCAAAATGGTCCGGGGGGTGTCCCCCAGGGCGCTCACCAGCACGGCCCGGCAGTCCTTGAGGACCTCGGCCAGATCCCACCACCTTTTTGAGCCCCCCGGGGGCGGCGCCGGGCGTTCTGCCACCAGCTTATAGCCCTGCCCGTTCGGAGCCCAGATCTGGAAAGATTCGGCTTCCCCCAGGTGCAGGTTCACCAGCATGCCCTCCTTGGTGGCCACGGCCACGTAAGGTTTGGCGTCGGAACCCGGCACCATCTGGGAGCAGGCGGTGAGGCAGCCCCGCAGCTCTTCGCCCCGGTCGGCTCCCAGGAGGCCCACCGCGTCGGCGCGGCAGCGGGTGCAGTGGCGCATCTGCGGCAGAAACCGGGACGCTTTATCCCGGAGCGCGGTCATCTGCGCGGGCACCGGTTCAG
>JAKAGH010000235.1 GCA_021817645.1 Deltaproteobacteria bacterium | reverse complement strand
AATACATACAAATTTGTTACCTTTCTTCTTTTTTTTGACTGCTCACTGCTTACTGCTCACTCATAAGGAGACGCCCATGACCAAAATGGAGAGATTAAAGGCGGAAGCCAGGGAAGAGGCCAAGTTGAGGGGCCACAGGTTGGGGAGGTTTAAGGATTCGGTCATTACTCCCGAATCTTCCCAAGAAGTTCACCGGCAGGGAGCGGTGGCGGTCTGCGAGATTTGCGCGGCCCTGGTGGTGGTCGACCCCGCGCCCGCCCCCGGTGAGCCGGAGATTCTCGGAGAAGCCGTCAATCGAGAATGTTCCGGCATCGACCAGGAGTGGCATGAGACCGCGTAAAAGCGGCATTGAGGCGACCGTCCGCTGGTCCTGGCAGGCGGGTTGAAGATAAAAAGCACCCTGGGGTTGGAAAGAGATGGAGAGGTAGGGTGGGTGAATAATATTTTGGTGCCAGCCATCCCTTATCACCCTCCCAACGGGTGGGCGGGAAAAATACGGACATTCACCCCTTTGCTGCTGCAGGCTAAAGCCTGCGGCTTTTTTTTTCCTGCAGGCCTGACCATGCCGATAAGAGCGGATAAAAAGAGCTTACACTCCATTTAATCTTTTGTGGTGCCGGTTCAAGGTTCGGTACAATGGAAACGCAGAGCCGAGTCCTGAGGACACTGAGGGAGGAGAGCGGAGATGGAGTCGCGGAGATGGGTGTTCTGGAGTGGCGGGAAAAGAGATTTACGACAGCCCGATCGGCACAAAACCTGCTCCCCGGGCCGGATAATGGCCTGGGCGGCTTTGGCGTGCCTGGTTCTGGCCGGGGCCTGGAGCGGCACGGCCTTAAGCGGCCCTGCCCCTGCGGCCAAGACCGCGTTTGATCCCGCCAAGCACTTCACCATCGAGAAGATCGAGCCGGACCCCGCCAAGGAAGAGATCCGGGTGACCTTCAGCCACCCGGTCACTCTGGGATTTCTGCGCCAACATCTCCGCCTCCTGCCCCGGAGCAAGGTGGATTGGTCCAATTCGCTCATGAGCGAGGACCAGCGGGTCCTCACCCTCAAAGGCAAATTTGCTTACGGCAGCAAGTACGTTCTGTCCCTGCCCGAGGACGTGAAGGTCGAGAACCGGACTTATGCGGCCACGGTGAGCACCTTCCCCATGCCCGACCGGCCTCCTAAGGTGGAGTACGTGGAGGCCAAGAGCGTCATCGAGTTGGACAGCCGCCAACAACTTCTGCATGTCCGCACGCAAAATGCCGGCAATCTGCTGGTGGAAGGCGTGAAATTTCCGGCCGCGCTCCTGCCCCTGGCCCTGACCGCACAGGATGTCCCCGGAGCCTGGGACGAGCAACTGGAACTCATGAAGACAGCCGCGGCCCAGGCTGAGAAGTTGGTCCTGGGGCAGAAAGGCCTGGCCCCCTTCTGGGGCAAGCTGCAGCCGGAGAAACAGCTCTTTGCCGCGCCCGCGGAAAAGAATAAGGTCCAGGCCGTATCCCTGCCCCTCAACTTCCGCCCGGAGCCGAACGAGGGCGCGTTTTCCCTGATCCGGGTGCGGGACCCCCAAGACCCGAAGGTCGGCACCGATCCCCGGATATTTAGGGTCACCGACCTGGGCCTGACTTACAAGCTGGGCAGCCAGGGTCTTTTGCTGTGGGTCACGTCGCTCAAAACCGGGACCCCGGTGGCCGGGGCCCAGGTGGCGGCCATCAGCAAGGACCTGGAGATCTTTCCCCTGGGGACCACCGACAAAGACGGCATCCTCACCTGGCAAGGCGGGGACCTGGAAGGGATTTCCCTCCAGCAATTGGGCCAGTTCTCCACGGTGAAGCGCCGGGTGGGCATAGACGGCCTCAGGTTCCTCCTGGCCGCGGTCAAAAATGACGTTTCTTACATCGAACTCAAACCCCAGGGCGATTTGAAACCCCCGAACGTCTGGCAAGCCGAAGGGGGCGAAAAGGCCCGCTCCCTGACCGGCCAGGTGTTCACCGAACGGGGCGTGTACCGCCCCGGCGAGAAGGTTTTTTACAAGGGCGCGGTGCGGCAGTATCTCGAAGGCAGGATTACCCCGCCCGCCAAGGCCCCGGTAACTTTTGAAGTGCGCAACTCCAAGCAGGAGCAAGTCTTCGTCGCGGACGCCAGGCTCTCGGATTTCGGCACCGCGGCCGGGGATTTTAAAATCGAGCCTTTCTGGCCCCTGGGGACCTATACCCTGACCTTCCAGTTCGGCGGCAAAGCCCCCAAGAAAAAGGCGGGAGAGTCCCAGGAGGAAGAATCAACCGACTCGGAGTCTGAAGACGAGGATTCCTCCGAGGCCGTCCGGGGAGAACGGACCAAGGTGGAGTGCACCTTCCAGGTGCAGGAGTTTAAACCGCCCCGGCACTTCGCCGAAGTCTCCTTCCAGCGCTTCACCCGGGCCGAGAAAGACCAGCCCCAGGGGGCCCCACCCCGGGAGTACGTGCGCATCATCATCGGCGGCTCCTACTATGCCGGCGGGCCGGTGAAAAACGGCCAGGTCAAGTGGAAGATTCACCAGACGAAGACCAGCTTCCAGGTGCCCGGGCAGGAGGGGTTCACCTTTGGCTGTGCGGGTGAGGAGAAAGGGGAACTGCTGGAAGGCGGGCAAGGCATACTGGACCAAAAAGGCCGGGTGGAAGTGGAGTTTCCCCTGGATCGCCAAGTTCTGACCGGCCAGCAAGGTCTGCTGGTAGTGGCTACGGTGGTGGACTTCGACGGCCGGCCTGCCACCGCCACCAAAACCATGCAGGTGGAGCCCGATTATCTGGTGGGCATCAGCAGCCACCCGGATAAGGTCAAGTCCAATCAGGCCCAGGTCTTGCGGCTGCACCTGGCCCGGCCGGACGGCAAGCTCATCAAGCAAGGCAAGATCCAGGTGGAGATCATGGAGCAGCGCTGGGGCTACGTGGCCAAGCGCAATGAGCAAGGCGACGTCTTCTGGCAGGACCAGGAGGTCTGGCGCCGCAGCCGCACCGCCGACCTGAAACTGGAGAAGGGCGAGGCCTCGTTCCACTTTGACTTCGCCCGGGGGGGCCGCTACCAGGTGGCCTTCGCTTACCAGGACGACCAGGGGCGGCGCTTCGTCTCCTCCACTTACTACGAGGTCTCGGGCAACGTCTTCTGGGACACCGAACCCCGGAAAGGCAGACCTTTCCCCACCCTGGTACTGGCTGCAGATCAGACGGCCTACAAGCCGGGCCAGACGGCCCGGCTCACCATCAGCCCGCCTCAGAAGGTGGCCTATTATTTAGTAACCATTGAACAAAACGGCGTCCTGGAACACCGGGTGCTCACCGGCCAGCAAGAGCTCCAGTCCCTGGAGCTGCCCATCAAGCCGGAGTTTGCTCCCAACGTCAATGTGTCGGTAATGGGCTTAACCCCTCGGGGGAATTTTCCGGTGCTGCCCGGCCGCTATGATACCGAGGCGCCGGGGTTTGTCTGGGGCAATCTCAACCTGCCGGTGCGCCTGGAAGTGGACCCCCTGGTGGTCAAGATCAGCCCGGGGAAAAAGGACCTGAAGGCCGCACCGGGGGCCAAAGTGGACCTGGATTTTCTGGTGCAGGCCCCTGACGGCAAGGGAATAGAAGCCGAACTGGCAGTGGCCGTGGTGGATGAGGCGGTCCTGGCCCTCACTGCGTTCAAGACCCCCACCCTGGAGCGGCTGGTCCGCTTCGACCTGCCGTTGGCGGTCTATACCGGAGAGCTGCGCACTATGCTGGTGCATCAGACCCCCTTCTACCTGGCCCGCAGTGAAACCCTGACCGGGGGCGACGGCATGAGCGAGTCGGCCCTGTCCCAATTGCGCAAGCGCTTTGAGCCCGTGGCTTATTTCAACCCCTCAGTGCGCACCGATGCCGCGGGCAAGGCCGCGGTCTCTTTCACCCTGCCGGACAACATGACCACCTACCGCGTTTATGTGGTGGCTATTGATAAAGGCAGCCGTTTCGCCAGCCCGGAGCGGCCGCTGGTGGCTACCAAGGATTTTTATATCGAGCCCGGTATGCCCGGCTTCTTCACTCAGGGGGACCGCTTCCAGTTCCAGGTGGCGGCCTTCAACAACAGCGCCATGGCCGGCCCGGTGAATTTCGCGGCGATCGGCGATGTGGGGCTCACCCTCAAGGCCGTGGACCAGACGGCCAATCTGCCGGCTAATGACAGCATCAAGCTGCGGGTGGCCGGAGAAGCCACCAAAGCCGGACCCGCGACCGTCAGTTTCACCGGGAAATTCCAAAATAGGACGGATGCGGTGGAGTTGCCGGTAAAAGTCAACTCCGGCTACGTGCGGGAGACGACCGTGACTCTCGGGACTTTTGCCGGGGACGGCGCGCTCAAGGCCCCCCTGCCCTCTTATCTGACCGCGGCGGGCGGCAAGGAGGTGAACCCCCAGGAGATCAGAGCCCTGCTGACTCTGGCCGGATCGCCCTTCATCAAAATGTCCCGGGCCATCCAGTACTTGCTGCACTACCCCTACGGCTGCGTGGAGCAGACCAGCTCCGGGGTGTTGGCCCTGGCCAGCCTGCGGGGCCTGGTCAAGGACAGCCTGGTCTCCGGGGTCTCCCTGGAAGAGGTGGACAAGTATCTGGCCAAAGGCGTCGCCCGCCTTCTGAATATGCAGGTCAGCGGCGGCGGCTTCCCCTATTGGCCGGGCCAGCAGGAAGCCCAACCCTGGGGCAGCGTTTATGCCATCTCGGCTCTGAAAGAGGCTCAAATTCAGGGCCTGGAAGTGTCGGAGAAGGCCCTGAGCGAGGGTGTTAATTATCTGCGTAGCCTCCTCTATAAGGAGCGGCTGTCTCCCTCTTTCGAGGGTTTCGTGATCTATCTGCTGGCCCTCAACAAGAACCTGGACAAGAGCGCCTATAATAAAGTGGCGGGTGACTACCCGCGGTTCCCCCGGGAAGCCAAGCTGCTGACGCTCCTGGCCGCGCAAAAGGCGGGGTTCAGGTCGACCAAGGATTTGGCCGCGATGTTAAAGCCGCTTTTGCAAGGCCGGCCCGAGGCGGACTATGCCCAGGATGAATTCCTGGCCCGCTACCGGGGGCCGGCCCTGGCTCTCCTGGCCGCTGAAGCCATCATGCCGGAGAGTCCTTTGACCGGCCAGACGGCTGCGGCCCTGCTGGGCGGCCTGAATCAGGAGGGCATCTGGTCCTCCACCAGCGACACGGGTTGGGCCTTGCTCGCCCTGGGCCAGCATTTCAAGAAAGCCAAGTTCGGCGGCGCGCCCGGGAAGATCAAGGTGAGCCAGCCCGGCGGCTCCACCTATGAGCTGACCCTAGACCCCCGGCGCTCCCAGACGGT
>JAKAGH010000234.1 GCA_021817645.1 Deltaproteobacteria bacterium | reverse complement strand
CGATCTGTGGAGCTTTACCTGGCCACCGGGCGTTATCAAGAGGCCCTGGACCTGCTGCCGCGCCTGACTCCCTGGGCCTGGATGGCCCCCCAGTACCAGGCCCAGTTTTATACCCAAAAAGGCCTGGCCCTCAAGGGCGCGGGGCAGGGGCAAGAGGCCCTGGCTGCGTTCTCGGAGGCTATCCGCCGCATCGAAGAATTGCGCGGCCGGACCCTGGGGGAACGGGCCAGCTTTTTTGAAGGCGGGCGTCTGGGCGGCTATTTCCGGGCCTACCAGGGGATGGTGGGCCTGCTCGCGGAAATGGCGCAAAAAGGAGGACCTGTCCCTGCCGACCTGCGCACCTACGGGGCGGACACCGGGGCCATAGCCTTCTATTTTGCCGAATCCATCAAGGCCCGCTCTTTGCTGGAGGCCGTGGCGGCCGGGGCCGAGCGGGGGAGTGAGGCACTGCCTCCGGATTTGGCGGTCAAGGAAAAGAGGCTCCAGGAGCAGATTCGGACTTTGGAGGCCCAAAGGCTGGACCGCTACCAGGAACACGGGGGCAAGGGGCAGAAAGAGCAGTCTGTGCTTGAGTTCGAAAGGAAACGGGCGGCCCTGCAGAAAGAATTGGATGGCTTGGTGGCGGAGCTGCGCCGCCGGGCCCCCCGGTATGCGGCCCTGAACTATCCCCTGCCGTATAAGGCCCAGGAGCTGCCCCTAAAGCCCGGAGAGGTGCTCCTGGAGTATGCCCTGGGAGAAAAAGAGAGCTATCTCTTCCGCGTGGAGCCCGGAGGCAAGACCCAGGTCTTCCGCCTGGCCCTGGGCCAGGAAGCCCTGGAGAAGCGCCTGGGCGGCATGCTGGCCCCTTTCCGGCAAAGCGTGCTGCGCCGGGAAGACTTGAACCGGTTCTCCATCAATGACGCGGCCTCTTTATACCAAGAGATCCTGGCCCCGGCCCTGGCCGGGATAAATCCCGGCACCCGGCTGATTATCGTCCCGGATGGGGCGCTGGGGGCCTTCCCCTTCGAGGCCCTGGTGGTGCAGGCGGGGCCGGATTGGGGCAAGTGTGCGCTGGTGGTGGACCGCTGGCCGGTGACCTATTCCCAGTCCGCGGCCATCCTGGCCTTGAACCGGCACCTGGGGCTGGCCCAAGCCAAGCAGCCTCTTTTTGCCTTGGGCGACCCGATCTTTGACAAGGGCAGCGGCCGTTATCTGGCTTATAAGGCGGGGAAAGAGAAGGCGGGGGAGATCAAACACGCGGGGCCGGAGAAGGCCCTGACCATGGCGGCCACCGGCAGAGGCTGGGGGCGTTTGGAGTTTCCCCCCCTGCCGGAGACTCGCCGCACCGTGCTGGAACTGGCGGCCCTGTTCCAGGAGAAACCCCAACCGCCTCAGGTGCTCCTGGACGTCAACGCCACCGAGACCAAACTGCGCCAGACCCCCCTGGGCCAGTACCGGTATCTCTTCTTCGGCACCCACGGGTTTTTGGCGGACAAGCTGGCCGGGGTGCAGGAACCGACCCTGGTGCTGACCCAGGTGGAAAATAAAGCCCCGGACAACGGCTTCCTGACCTTCAACAAAGTGCTGCGCCTCAAGCTGGACGCCGACCTGGTGACCCTGGCCGCGTGCATGACCGGGGTGGGGCAGGTGATGCAGGGGGAAGGGGTGCTCAACTTCGCCCGGGCCTTCCAGCAGGCCGGGGCCAGGAGCGTCATGGTGACTCTGTGGAACATCCCGGTGGATGAGTCCCTGAAGTTTTACCACGAATTTTACCAGGCCCTGAAAGCCGGCAAGCCCAAGATCGAGGCCTTAAAGACGGCCCGGCAGGCAGTGCGGGCCAAAGAAGGGCATCCTTACTTCTGGTCCGGCATCATTCTGCACGGGGAAGGGTAATAGGATTAAACTATGAATTTGGCGGCCTGGGGACTGGACCAACTTAATTGGGCCTTTTGCGTCGGCATCTTTAACATTGTCATTATTGACTTGATTCTGGCCGGGGACAACGCGGTGGTCATCGCCATGGCGGTGCGCTCCCTGCCCCGGAAACAGAGGCAGATGGGCATTTTCCTGGGCGCGGGGGCCGCGGTGCTGCTGCGGGTGGTCCTCACTTTCTTCGTCGCCCAGTTGCTGAATATCTCCTTGGTGAAACTGATCGGCGGGCTGCTCATTGCCTGGATCGCGGTGAAGCTCTTTCTGGAGGGCGCTCCGGGTCAGGATGAAGTCAAAGAGGCCAAGACACTGTGGCAGGCCATGTGGCTTATTGTCATCGCTGACATCACCATGAGCACCGACAACGTCCTGGCCGTGGCCGGGGCGTCTCACGGCAACCTCTTTCTCCTGATCTTCGGCCTGGCCCTGTCCATCCCCTTCGTGGTCTTCACCAGCAACCTGCTGGCCATGCTCATGGACCGCTATCCCATTATTATTTATATCGGGGCCGCGATCCTGGGGAAGGTATCCGGCGAACTGATCTTTACTGACCCTATCGTGGCAGGCTGGCTCCAGCTCCCCCACTGGTTCACCTACATCATGGAGGCGGTTTTTGCCGGGGGCGTGATTGTGATGGGCAAGTTATGGATCTGGTTGGTATTTCGCAGGGCCGGGGCCACGGCGTCGTCCAAAAGCGAGTAAGGTTCGAGCTGACACATGGTGAAAAGGTGGAGAGAATGGCGATCCTGACGATTTCCCGGGAGTACGGCAGCGGCGGCCGCGAGATCGGCCGGCTGGTGGCCCAGCGTCTTACTTACGAATACGTGGACAAGGAAAGGCTCTTTCAGGACCTGGGGAGGACGGGCCAGCGCTGGGCGCGAGTGGCCCAGGAAGTGGACGAAGTCTGCCCCACTTTCTGGGAGCGGCATGATTGGCAATACCGGGGCTACGTGGCCCAGGTGGAAGCCTTGATCCTGGAGTACGCCGCGGCCGGCCGGGTGGTGATCATCGGCCGGGGAGGCTCTTTTTTGCTGCAAGGAGTGCCCTTCTGCCTGCGGGTGCGGCTGTTGGCGCCCCTGGAAGTGCGGCTGGAGCGGATCATGGCCCGGGAGCGCTTGAGCCGGGACGCGGCCCAGCGGCTCATTACCCGGGTGGACGGGGACCGGGCCTGCTACATCCAGGCCAATTACGGCGGGGATTGGGCCGAGGAGGATGTCTACGACCTGACTCTAAACACCGGCAGCCTCGCTTATGAGCGGGCCGCAGAGATGCTGGCCGAGGCCTTGGCGGACAAGGACCGCCGGGCCACTCCCGAGGCCCGGGCGCACCTGGCGGACCTGGCCCTGGCATACCGGCTGAAAGCCAGGGTGGCCACCGATCCCCGGGTGCTCATACCCACCCTGGAGGTGAACTGCCGGGAAGGAGTAATCACCGTCAGTGGCATCATCCACACTCCCAAGGAACTGGGCCTGGTGCAGGAGTTGGTCCAGGAGGTCTGCGGCGGCCGGCAGGTGCGTCTGGATCTGCATCACCGGGTGTAGGGGCGGACCCGCGGGTCCGCCCCCAGCAATCGCAAATATCTTTGCGTTCTTAATTCTATAGGTCGGATTAATTCTTGGAGACCGGGGGATTGTGTCTTGGCGGGCGTCATGGGGGCACACATGGGTGCCCCCCTACAGATCCACGCCGTTTGATTGGATCTCGGTATCAGGCGCTTAGAAATTCCCCCTTCCGCCCCCTTTCCCAAAGGGGGGAATTAGAACTGGTGCCAACCAAGCCCGGGAACTATTTTTTTGTTTCCGGTTTCCCTGATTTAATGCCAAGCAGCTCCACTTCAAAGATGAGAGTGGAATTCGGGCCGATGGGGCCTGCCCCCTTTTCGCCATAAGCCAGCTTGGCCGGGATGAAGAGCTGCCACTTGGAGCCCACGGGCATGAGCTGCAGAGCTTCCCGCCAACCGGGGATGATGTCTTTGACCTTCAAGGTCGCAGGTTGGCCGCGTTTATAGGAGCTGTCGAACTCGGTATTGTTGATGAGGGTGCCCCGGTAGTTGACCTCCACCGTATCGCTCTCTTTGGGCTTCTTGCCTTTGCCCTCTTTGATAATCTTGTACTGGAGCCCGCTGGGCAGCGTCTTTACGTCTTTCTTCTTTTTGTTCTCGGCCAGAAAAGTATCGCCTTCTTTCTGGTTATCCGCCGCTGCCTTCTTCATGGCCTCTGCATGCTTCTGCATCAGCTCCTGTTTAAAATGGCCCAGGGTTGCCTGGAGGTCGGCATCGGTCATGAGGAGCTTGCCGCCCTTGAGCTCGTCTTGCAGGCCTTGTAACAGGGGGTCCAGGTTGACTTCGATCTTCTGGGTTTTGAGGTTCTTGGCCATGGAGACGCCGATGCCGTAACTCACCTTGTCTTTGTCGGTTTTAAGCTCCTTGATCTCCGCGGCGCTAACCTGAGCAGTCAGAAGCAAAACCCCCAGGACCGCCATTAATTTCGTTGTCATTATCTCTCCTTTGCCAATGAATTTTGCCTCCGGACTGCAGGAGGGGTCTAAGTTACCCCGATTTCGGCCAGCGCTTCTTTGGGGCGCGTCTGCGCCCTTAAAAAGGTTTGGTTTTGAGGATAGTTCAATCCCTGATATTTTATAAGATCGATCGAGGAGACTTGCAAGTTTTTGAGAAACCTGTACATAATTTAGTCGTTAGGAAATATCTCCATGGCTGATCCCGCCTTTAGGCCACGGCCTTACGCCGCTGATTCCCTTCCCGGCCAGGAAAATGGTCCAGGCCCCTCAACGCCTTTCATCTCTTGCAGTCAAGAAGGAGGGAGTATGAAGCGTCTAGTGCCAATATTTTTGGGATTGCTGTTATTGGCGGGCCAGGCCGCCGGAGCCCTGGCGGCCAGCCAAAAAGCCCTGGCCCTGCGGCAAGCCAACGGGCTGGAGGCCTTCACGCCCACCGCCAAATTTCTGGCCGGTAATTTTGTGGCCGATGAGATGAACCCCGGGTTCATTTACGGCCCGGTTAAAGCCTTTGCCGCCTCCTTAAAATGCCCTACGGCCTGGCTCGTCGAGACAGACCAAAAATCGCGCCTCTCCGGCGCGGGCGATGCGGCAAAGCCGGCGGAGTTTACCGTCTACCTGGAAGCAGACTGCCCGGACCAGGTGGTCTACTATGTCTTCATCGACCAGAGCAACCTGACCCCCAAGCAGTGGATCGAGTGGCGGGAGAAATTCCACAAGAGCAAGACGGAGCCGGAGTACGGCTCCACCAAATCGAAACTGGATCAGGCCTGTGACGCGGGCTGCGGCGTGGGCGCGGAATTGCGCTTCATTCAGAAGAACGGGGAACTCGTGTACCAATCTCCGGAAAAGGTTCTGAAAGATCTCAAAGTTGCCCCGATCTAC
>JAKAGH010000233.1 GCA_021817645.1 Deltaproteobacteria bacterium | reverse complement strand
TTTACTTCGATCATGAGTGGGGAGTCTCCCACCCGTTATCTCCACGAAATCACGACCAGCCGTATCCGGGATGACGTGCAGAGTTGCCTGCGGCAACACGGCCTGACCCAGCAGTTTATCTCCATGAAGGGCATGATCTCCTATTTGGAGGGGCGCCTGGCCCAGGAGGAATTATTGCCCAAGGAATTTAAGGATCTGGTTGGGCGGGAACTGCAAGAAATTCAAAAGCATCCCTGGGTGGAAGACCAGATCAACGAATACCTGAAATTGGCCCTGGATAACCCGGAAAAGATTCATAACCCGGAATGGTCGCTACAGTGGGAAAGGACCAGGACATCCAGGCAGAGCAAACAGGGCTGAAGGCTTCCTGAGTCGGACTTCCATGGGGAGATTTTCAGTTAAGGCGTCTTAGAGGGGAGATAGGGGCCACAGAGGCATTATTGCAGCCGGAGCCGTTGTCTCCCTCCCCCTCACCCAACCCCGACAGGAGCAACCGTGTCCCGTCAGGCCATTAGAGCCGCCACCCACCGCGCCCTGGAAACCAGGGTGCGCCTGCTGCAAAGCTACCCCCAATGGGAAGAATGGCGGCGCCAGGCCCAGGCGGTGAAGGCCGCGAGCTTATCCCGCCTCGATGAACTTCCGGGGCGCGGCCAGGAGCAGGAAAACCATTACTTCCCCCTCATCCTGGCCATCTCCCCCAGGGGGGAAAAGCCGGGGACGAGGGGCGGCGGCAGTGAAATTCAACCTGATGATGGAATCTTGAGCTGAGGCATGATGGAGCCTGTACCTGTTCCGGAAATCACTGCCCGGGTGGCGGCCCTGCAAGAAGGGCTGGCCCGGGAGGGTGTGGCCCTGGCAATGATCCGCCAGACCGCGGATCTGTACTATTACACCGGCACCCTGGCGGATGGCTGGCTGGCCGTCAGCCCTGCGGTGGAGCCGCTCCTCCTGGTGCGCCGGCCCCAATACCGTCTGCAGGAGGCGGCGCCGCCCTGGCCCCTGGCCTTTTACGGGGATCTGAAAGAGATTCCTCCCTTGCTGGCCGGGCGCGGGTTTGCGGCCGAGGGGCCCCTGGGGTTGGAACTGGATGTCATGCCCGTGGCTTTCTTCCAGCGTTTTCAAAAATTATTTCCCCAACGGGCCTCAAAGGATATCTCTCCGCTGATCCGGCGGCAGCGCATGATTAAAAGCGCCTATGAAATTGAGCAGTTGCGCCGGGCCGCCCAATCTTTAGACCAGGCCCTGGCAGAAGTCCCCAGCCTTCTGAAACCTGGGGCCAGGGAAATGGAAGTGGCCGCCAACCTGGAATACCGCCTGCGGCTTTTGGGCCACCAGGGCTTGGTCCGCATCCGCACCTGGAACCTGGAGCTGTTCTATGGCCACGTCCTCTCCGGCCTCTCCGGCGTCCAGGCCGCATATACCGATACCCCCAGCGGCGGGCCGGGGTTTTCTCCCGCGTTTCCCCAGGGCGCGGGCAACAAAAAACTGGCCCCCGGAGAACCCATCAGCATCGATCTTTTCGGCTGCTTCAACGGCTATGTGGTGGACCAGACCCGCATGTACGCCATCAAATCCCTGCCCCCAGAGGCCTGGAACGCCTTCCTGGCGATTGAGGACCTCTACCGGTTCTTTGAAGACCTGGCCCGCCCCGGAGCCATGGCCGGGGATATCTATCAACGCCTCTGGCAGGCCGTTAAAGATCGGGGCTATGAGGAAGACTTCATGGGCCAGGGTCCCGACCGGGTCAGCTTCCTGGGCCACGGCCTGGGCCTGGAGGCCGATGAGTTCCCTTTGCTCACCGCCCGTTTCCCCTATCCCCTGGCCGCGGACATGGTCCTGGCCTTTGAACCCAAGATTTTCCTGCCGGGGATCGGCATGATCGGCCTGGAGGATACCGGGCGCATCACCCCCCAGGGCGTGGAATGGCTCACCATCACCCCTCGGGAGGTCAGGGTGATTTAAAAGCAGGCTGATGAACCTTAAGGCCACCTCCAATTTCAAAAAACGCGTCCTGGCCATCTCCCTGTCGGTGGTATTGAGTTCGGGGTTGATGGTCCTGAAATTCTATGCCTACTGGCTGACGGGCTCCGCGGCCATTCTTTCCGATGCCCTGGAGTCCATCATCAATGTGGTGGCCTCCACTTTTGCCCTGGGCAGCGTCATCTTTGCGGCCAGAAGCCCGGACCCCAGCCATCCCTACGGCCACGGTAAGATCGAATTCTTTTCCGCGGGCTTTGAGGGCGCGCTCATCATCCTGGCGGCTTGCGGCATCTTCTATCAGGCTTGGCCGCAATTGCTGCATCCCCACGGTCTGCCCCATCTGGGCGGCGGGATTTTAATCCTGGCCGGGGTCAACGCCGTCAATCTTTTGCTGGGCGCGGGCCTGGTAATGGTGGGCAAACGCACCCAATCCCTGGTGCTCGTCGCCGACGGCAAACACATCCTCACCGATGTTTTTACAACCTTGGGGGTTTTGCTGGGACTGGGATTGGTGTTGTGGACCGGCTGGTATTGGATGGATGGGGCGGTGGCCTTCCTGGTGGGCCTAAACATCATCGTTACCGGGTCCAAACTGGTGCGCCAGGCCTTTGCCGGGCTCATGGACACCTCCGACCCCCGGCTCCTGGAAGAGATCTCCGCCATCCTCCAGAAACACCGTAAAGCCATCTGGATCGACGTGCACCAGTTGCGGGCCCGGCGCTCCGGGGATATCATCCACCTGGATTTTCACCTGATTCTTCCCAAGGAACTCACCCTGGAGGAGGGCCATCGGGAAGTCAAGGAGTTGGAGGGTATCTTTAAGGCCCATTTCGGCAAGGCCGCGGATATTCTCATCCACGTAGATCCTTGTGACGGCCCCATCTGCCCCATCTGCGGCTTCGAGCCCTGCCGGCACCGCCAGGCCGACACCCGGCAGCAGAGCCTCTGGCAGACCGAAGTCGTCACCGCCAAGCCGGAAGAGTAGGGGCGGACCCGTGTGTCCGCCCCGGCGGCCGCAAATACCGCTGCGCCTTAATTCTATAGATCATATTGATTTTTGAAGTACGGGGGACGGTGTTTTTGCGAGCGCCCGGGGGCACACATGGGTGCCCCCCTACGGCCGCTCCAACCGCCAGGCCACCCAGGTAAAGCTCTTCTCCGGGGGAAGTTCGATGGCCCATTCATCCCGGGTGCGGCGTTGGCTGAGAGTCCAGCCGGCGGTGTGATAGAGTTGTTTCAGGGGCTCCTCCTGGGTGTCCCGGAAGCCGGAGAGGATCAGGACCGCGGTCGGCGCGGCCAGCCGGGTGAACTCCTGCACCTTCTCCAACTGCACCGCGGCCGGAAGGTTGGCCACCACCACCTGGAAGGGGCCTTGCAGGCATTCGCTGGAGCCCCGGGCCACCTGTAGCACCGCGGCCAGGTGATTTTCCCGGGCGTTTTCCCGGGAGAGGCGCACCGCCCGTCCGGAGAGGTCCACCCCTACGCACAGACCCGCGCCCCAAGCGGCCCCGGCCAGGGCCAGGATTCCCGAACCGCAGCCCACGTCCAGCAGGCGCACCCCGGAAAGAGGGGTAGCGGCCAATAATTCCAGGCAGAGGCGAGTAGTGGGATGGCCGGGGGGAAAAGCAGTCCTGGCCCGGACGGTGACGACCACCTCCCCGGGCCGGACCCGGCAGGGCCGCCAGATGGACTTCAACACCAGCCCCGGTAGTCGCAGCAGCAAGGATTTTCCTCTTTATGAAGTGCGGCCTTGTTTTAGATAACGGTGGTGCTTAAATAATATTCGGAAGGGGCGGAGCCCCGGGTCCGCTCTGGGTGGACGCATGCTTGGCTGCGCCTCTAAAACTCGAAACCCGTTTTGTTCGCAAGTGATCCGGGTTTCCTGCTGTTTGGTAATTGACCCCAATGGCCTTTTGGGGTAAAAAATTACGGAATCAACAAAAAAACTACCAATTTTTTCGAGACTTAGGAAGAAAAAAGGGCAAGAAGCCGCGGCCGTTTATGGAAAAGATCCTTCTGACCCGGGTCGGCTATGAGAAAATCATCAGGGAATTGGAGATTCTCAGCCGCGTGGAGCGCCCCCAGGTCGTCCGGGAACTCATGGAGGCGGCCCAGGAAGGACGCCTGGAGCGGAACCAGGATTTTCAGGCGGCAGTGGCCCAACGGCAGCGGCTGGAAAAACGGATCAGGCAGTTGCAGCAGATTCTGGCCAACGCCGAAGTGCTGGTGGGCAGCAATCTTCCTCCCACCAAGGCGCGGTTCAACTCCCGGGTGCGTATCGTTAACCTCCGGGACGGGCGGGAGCAGGAATTCCTCCTGGTGAGCGCGGTGGAGGCCGACGTGGGCCAGGGGCAGTTGTCCCTGAGCTCTCCCCTGGGACGGGCCTTGCTGGGACGGACCCGGGGCGAATGCGTGCAGATTCAGACTCCCCGGGGCCCGCGGTCGTACCGGATCTTGGACATCCGGATGGAAGAGGCATGAACGAAAATCAATCTGCCCAGACGCATGCGCACCGGTTTGAGAGTAGTTCCTGGCGTCTGTCCCTGGCCTTCTGGACGCAGCTCATCTTTTTCGTGGTGGAACTGGTGGGCGGGCTCCTCACCAACAGCCTGGCCTTGTTGGCGGACGCGGGCCACATGTTCAGCGATGTCGCGGCCCTGGGCCTGAGCTTCCTGGCCTTGCAGTGGACCGCCAAGCCGCCCAATTCCCAGAAGACTTACGGTTACCACCGGATGGAAATCCTGGTGGCCCTGCTCAACGGCGTGGCGCTTTGGGCCATGGCCGCTTATATCTTTTACGAGGCTTACGGGAGAATTTTTCAGCCGCCCCAGATCAACACCGTGCCCATGCTGATCATCGCCACCCTGGGGCTGTTGATCAACCTGTTCGGGGTTTTCATTCTCTATCCCACCCGGGAGCACGGCATTAACCTCCGCTCGGCGTTTCTCCATCTCGCGGCGGACTCCCTGGGGTCGGTGGCGGCCATAGCCGCAGGCGCGGCCATTCTCCTCAAAGGCTGGTACTGGTTCGACCCCCTGGCCGGCGGGGTCATCGGGGTGATGATTATCGTCGGCAGCTGGCAACTGGTCCGGGAGGCCACGGATATCCTCATGGAGGCTACGCCCCGGCATATCGATCCGGAGGAAGTGACCGCAGCCCTGGAAGACCATCCCCTGGTGGAGAAGGTGCACGATCTGCACATCTGGACCATCGCTTCCGGGATTTACGCCCTCAGCGTCCACGTGGGCGTCAATAACAGCGAAGACCGGGACTGCCTCACCTGGGAGCTGGAGGAACTGTTGCGCCAACGCTTCGGATTGGAGCATAATACGATTCAGCTGGAAG
>JAKAGH010000232.1 GCA_021817645.1 Deltaproteobacteria bacterium | reverse complement strand
AGAGAGGTAATTCATGAAAACGACCAACAAGCTAACCAGCCTCCTGGGATTGAGCCTGATAGTTTTCCTGGGCCTCCATCTGCTCCTGGGTGCGTCGCCGGCCAGGGCCGCGGGCCCCATGGAAAATATCAAAAATCTGATCGAACAGATTCAAACCATCCTGCAAACCAACAAAGACCAGAACCAACGCCTGGACCTCATTGAAAAGGCCACGGCCCAATACCTGGACTTCCAGGAAATGGCCCAGCGCTGCCTGGGAACCAACTGGAAGACCTTGAGCCGGGCCCAACAGGATGAATTTGTCCGCATTTTCAGCAAGTTGTTGAAGACTTCCTATGCCGATCACCTTGATGAGTTCGTCAAGGCCAAGGTAAATTACCTGGGTGAAAATCTCGACGGCAACCACGGCGAAGTGCGCATCGTCGTGATCCGCCCCAACGACCGGATTCCGGTGAACTTCCACGTTCTGCAAAAATCGGAGGGCTGGAAGATCTACGACCTGAACATCGAAGGGGTGAGCATGGTGAGCAACTACCGGTGCCAATTCGACCGCGCCATTAATGCCATCTCTTACCAGGGACTCTTGGGGCGCCTCAAAAGCAGACTGAAAGAGTGCCGCGGCTAAACCGCGTCTGCGGCTGAGACGGCGATTTAGCAGAGAGACTCAAGCGAGGGGGCTGGACCTGAGGGTCCAGCCCCTTGATTTTTCTTGATCAGGAGCCGAACTCCAACGGCTGGCTCTTCCGGTAGGCCAGGGCCTGGCAGGAGGCCACCAGCCCTCCCCGGGAATCGGTGACTTCGATGAAATAAGTGGCGGTGCGGCGGCCGGCATGGAGCTCCCGGGTGGTGGCGGTGAGGCGCTCGCCCACAGGCGGGGCCGCATGGAAGGTGAGGTTCATGTCCAGGGCCACGGCCACCGTGCCGTGGGCGTTGACCGCGGCCTGAAAGGCCTCGTCGATCAGGGCGAAAAGAGCGGTGCCGTGGACCATGCCCAGGATATTAGCCATCTCCGGCTTACAGGTCATGGCCACCCGGGCCCGGCCCGGACCCACTTCCTCCAGATCGGTGCCGAAAAACCGGCTTATCCCCTGCTCTGCCACCTTCTCTTTTAACGCCGCCAGCATTGCCTTGTTTTCCACGCTCATTTTCCTTTCACCGTAAGCGTTCCAGGACGAACACAAGATTCGCACCCACTTTTAAATGCTGTTTAAATGAGAGTTGCTATGAAGAGTCCGCCTCTCTTGCTTTTTGCTTTTAGCTTTTAGCTTCTAGTATGGTGTCCCAGGAATACCATACATAACTTATCCGATCTTTCCTCCCTCCCCCTTCGAGGGGGGAGGGTCGGGGTGGCGTCTTTAGGCTGATTACAGCCACTTAACCAAAATCACCCCCCAGGGGAGAGGGAATAATAGTTGGCATATTCCTAGTTGAAATTTTGTTCCTTATTTCTGGGACATGATACTATCTTTTAGCTTTGGACCTTGGACTTTTCAATGCGGGTGGCTTCCTAACCCCTGGCCCCTGCTCACCCGTCCCTGCTATTGATAAAGCTCCGGAAACTGATTCTTCCAGCGGCGGTGGAGCCAGAGCCACTGTTCCGGGCAGGACCGCACCCAGCCTTCCAGGACCCGGCTTTGGAGCTGCAGGTGCCGCAGGATGTCTGCCTCCGCATCCCGGGTCTTTTCCATGGGCAGGGGAGGAAAGATGACCATCAGGTGCCGGCCGTCGGCCAGCCGCCGGGAAAAGGCCGGCAGCACCGGAATGTTCCGGTGCCGGGCCAGGAGCGCGGCCACCGGGGTGGTGCGGGCCGGTTTGCCGAAAAAATCCACCAGCAGCCCCCCTGCGGTAGTGGTGTTTTGGTCGATGACGATGCCCACCGCCCGGTTCTGTTTCAGTTGGCCCAAGATCGCCTTCAGACCCCGTTGTTTGTCCACCATGACGTTGCCGCCCCGCTCCCGCAAATAATGGGCCAGAGCCCGGCCCCAGGGGTGGTCCAACTCCCGGCCCACCACCGCCTCGGGCTGGTACAGCAGACCGTAGCCCAAGACCGTATATTCCCAGTTGCCCGCGTGCGCGGCAATGATGATGGCCCCCCGCCCCTGAGCCTGAGCCGCGGCCAAATGTTCCGCGCCCAAAACCACCACCTGGCGGCGAATCCAGGACATAGGCGCCAGCAGCAGCTCTAAGACTTCCCAGCCGAAGAGGACAAAATGGCGGAAGACCCGCCGGACCAGGCGCTCCCGGGCCGCGGGCGTAAGTTCCGCGCCGTAGGCAAACTCCAGGTTGCGCCGGGCAATCTCCCGGTGCCGCCGGTCCAGGCGGTACCAGAGCATGGCCGCGGCGGTTATCAGGTGTTCTTTTAGATTTAAGATTGGTTTTAAGCCCATTTTTTGATATCCGGCGTGCCGGTGCCTGGGCGGACGAGCAAAATCATCCGGGAAATTCGCTTCTATCCGGCCGTGGGTTGATCAGCGACATCCATCGCTCCTGATATTGTAACGGCTGAAATCCGCATTTCTCATAGACGCCATGGGCATCAAGGGTTTTGAGAACCCACTGATAGACATCTTGCAGTTGGGGATGCGTCAGGGCGAATTTTACCATTTTCTGCCCCAGACCTTGCCGGCGGTGGTCTTCTCTCACCACGACATCCAGGATATAGGCAAATCTGACTTCATCAGAGACCACCCTTAAAAAACCTATTTGCCGGCCGTCTTCTGTATAGGCCCCGACTACCAGGGCAGAGTTCCTGATGCCTTTTAATATTTCATTCTTCGTTATGTTCGGACTCCAAAAGACTTGGGCAAGCATGGCTTGGATGTCGTCTATCCGCAGGTTTTCTTTATTGGAGCTTATTTCGACTCTCATCCTTTTTCCCCATCCGGCTGCCAGGTAGTCTCTTTCTGATGGATTGGCAAAAGTTCTTGGGACGAATGGCCTCAACTTGGAACTGGGAACTTTTATTATTTCATGAACAGCCGGGCTATCCCCAATTCTTCGTAGGAAAAATCTTCACCCAGCATTTCCTTAACCGGGGTCAAGCCCATCCCTCCGGCTTTTTGAAAAGCGGCTTTGATAGTCTCGAATTTTTCCCGGGGCAATTTTAAATAGTCAATCTCGATCTCTTCTCCGGCGCTGCGCAATTTTTCGATATGAGACACTATGGTCGAGGCCGCGAGGCCCCTGGCTTGCGCCATTTCTTCCAGGGGCATTTGCTGCAGCACCAGTTTTTTGGTTTCCTGATAAGTCGATCCTTCCCGCTTGACCCGGCGAGTCCGGGTCGATCTTTTCACCGGGATTATTTTTTCCTGGAGATTATTCTCCCGGGCATAAGTTTGAATCACCTCCATAAATATTTGGCCGTACCTTCTCAGTTTTTCCTCACCCACCCCGCTGATCCGGGAAAAATTCTCTTCGCTTTGCGGCAGGTGTAAGGCCATCTGGCGCAGGGCCAGATCGCCGAAGACCACAAACGGCGGCACCCCTTGTTCATCCGCGAGTTGCTTGCGCAAGAGGCGCAGCCTCTCAAAGAGTTCCCGGTCGTAGACGCCGTCCACCGCCTCCCTGGCGGCAGCCAATCTGGTAATGGCAGTGAGTCTGGGTAAGCGAATCTCTTCCCGCTTCCTTAAAAACTCGCGGCCGTCCGGGCTCAATCCCAGAAGCGGATAAGCATCGCCATTTTTGACCATCAGCTTTCTGGAGACCAACTGACCGATAATGCGCCTTAATTCTTCCTTGGAAAAATCGTCCACAATACCGTACACCGACAGCTGCTGATGACCCCGTTCGAGGATATTTTTATTTTTTGACCCCAGCAAAACGTCGATAATATGATTCATGCCAAACCGTTGCTCGGTTCTCAGTATCGCCGACATAATCTTTTGGCTGATGATGGTGGCATCGAATTCTTCCGGCGGCGACAGGCAAATATCGCAGCCGTCGCATTTTTCCTCCTGATAGTCTTCGCCGAAGTAGGCCAGCAAATGCTGGCGGCGGCAGGTGGATAGCTCACCGTAAGCCACCATCTGCTCGAGTTTCTGATAGGCATTCCGCCGCTCGCTTTCATCCTCTATCTGCCGGATAAAATATTGCTGTTTCATGGCATCGGCAGAAGAGTAAAACAGGATACACTTGCTCGGCAGCCCGTCCCGGCCGGCCCGGCCCGTTTCCTGGTAGTAGCCTTCAATGGATTTGGGCAGATGATAGTGAATCACCAGGCGCACATCCGGTTTGTCAATGCCCATGCCGAAAGCAATCGTGGCCACGATGATCTGGACTTCGTCCCGGATGAATTTCTCCTGATTGGTCCGGCGCTCCTCGTTTTCCAGGCCCGCGTGATAAGCCAGTGCGTCCAGCCCCTCGGCCCGCAAATCCGCGGCCAGATTCTCGGTGTCTTTGCGGGAGAAACAATAAATGATCGTGGCCGCATGCGGGTGCTGCCGCAAAATATCGAGTAGCTGGCCGTAGGCATCCTGTTTGCCCAGCACGACATAGGCCAGGTTGGGACGGTTGAAACTGGAGATAAAGATTCGCGCTTTCTGCAGCGACAGTTGCTGAACTATATCCTCCCGCACCTGGGGGGTGGCCGTGGCAGTCAGAGCCATCACCGGCACCTGGGGAAAGATTTTTCTCAACATCTGCAAATTCAAATAATCGGGCCGGAAATCGTGCCCCCATTCGCTGATACAGTGTGATTCGTCAATGGCCAGCAGACTGACCCGGGCCTTTTGCAAGAACTGCTGAAATTCGGAGAGAATCAACCGTTCCGGCGCGGCATAAAGGATTTTGATCTTCCCTGCTTGCGCCTCGGCCTGAATTCTGGCAATTTCCGGGCGGGTCAAAGTGCTGTTAATGAAGGCCGCGGCAATGCCGTTGGCCTGGAGCGCGTCCACCTGATCTTTCATTAAGGAAATCAGGGGAGAAATCACCAGGGTCAATCCGGGCAGCAGCAGCGCCGGCAATTGAAAGCAAAGGGACTTGCCGCCGCCGGTGGGCATCAGCACCAGGGCATCTCTGCCGGACATGACGCAGCGGATGATCTTTTCCTGCAGCGGGCGGAATTGATCAAAGCCGAAGTTTGTCTTTAGAAGATTCAACATCGCGGTCTGGTGTGCCATCGAAGAAATTTCTTACTTGCAAGGTATTTCCTCCCTCCCCCTTCGAGGGGGGAGGGTCGGGGTGGGGGAGGCGTCTTTTGCCCCCCCCATCACCCTCCTACCAGGCTTATCCTTACCCATAAGTATTTCTAACCGGTGGCGCAGCCTTGCCAGGCTGAGCCGAAAAACTGCGCAAGCCTGCGCTACCAAAACTTCCCCGACTCAACTACTTCCCGACTTGTGGGTAATGCCAGTCCACCAGGGGAG
>JAKAGH010000231.1 GCA_021817645.1 Deltaproteobacteria bacterium | reverse complement strand
TGATAAAGCCTTTCCCCTGGGTGCCCATGACGATGAGCGAAATATCCTGCGATTTCAGGACCTGAAGAATCGCAGGAATAGGATGCCCCAGGTCGAAATGATCGTTAACCATGGGGACCCCGGCCTTCAGAAGGCGTTGCTTCCATTGATCCAGGAGGTCCCGGGCCGCCCCCTCTGCGATCTCCTGGTAACCCTCGGGATAGGCCTCGCGTCCCGGCACGTCCAGGGCGTTCAACATCGTAACCTGGGACAGGCCCCGGGAAGCCAGGCGCTCCACGTACGTGGAAGCCCGCGCCGCAATGTCGGAAAAGTCGGTGGGCAGGAGGACATGGCGAAGCAGTTCGCCGACTTCAATCCGGCAAGTTCCCGTTGCCATGCCCTCCTTGATTCTCACGTTGAGGAGCAGCACCGGATATTCGGTGTGGTGCAGCACCGCGCAGGTAACGCAGCCCAACACCTGCTCCCGCCACAGGGACTTGCCGTGGGAGCCCACCACAATGAGGTCGGCGCCGTGACGCCGGGCCACGTCGTTAAGGGCAAAGGCAGGCAGGCCCAAGGGCATCTCCACGCTTACCTGAAAACCCTGGTCCTGGAGAACTTGTTTTTGCCTTTCCAGCAAGGGTTCGGCCTCGGCCCTCAAAGTCGCGTCCAGCCCAACCATGAATTGGACGGTGATCACGTGGGTCAGGACCACCTCGGCACAGCCCAGGGTCTTGAACTCTCCGGCACAGGCGACTATTTCGTCCCAGGCGGGAGACAGGTCAGTGGCTAGAACGATTGTCTTAAACATGGCTGAATCTCCCCGTTGATAATATTTTATTATCCGTTTAACCGAGTATATTAGGGTATTAAAAATTATAGCTCTTGCCAAAGGGCCAAGTACCAAGAAATTCTTACTTTTATTTTGGTGCAAGGTGATAATTTCCCCCAGAGTTTTTACAGGGTCTAATTAACAGCCCCCCTTCTTAAAAAGCGCTGCTGGGTCAGCCTGAGAAGCTTGGTGGCCGTCACCATCACCGGGACCTCAATCAGCGGGCCCACCACCGTGGCCAAAGCCGCGCCCGATCCCAGGCCGAAGAGCACCATGGCGGTGCCGATGGCCACCTCAAACTGGGTGCTGGAGCCGATCAAAGCTACCATGGCCGCGTCCTCATACCGGTAGCGGAGTAGCAAAGCAGCGAGATAGGTCCCCACTAACATGATGACAAAGTGCAGGAAAATGGGGATCGCAATCAAGGCGATCACCAGGGGGTAGGCCAGCGCCAGGCGGCCTTCCGAGGAAAACAGCAGCACCAGCATGCCCAACAACGCGGCGCTGGCCACGGTGTTCATGGCGGGCAGATAGCGCCCGGCAAACCACGCCTCTCCCTTCCAGGAGGTCAACAGTCGCTTGGCGACCTGGCCGGCGAGCAAAGGCACGCCTACGAAGAGCAGCACGCTCAGACCTACCAGCGAAAAGGGCACCGGCACCCCGCCCACCCCCAGGTAAAACTTGGCAAAGGGCGCATAGAGCACGAGCGTGGAAACCGCGTTGACCGCGGTGATGACCACCCCCTGGGTGACATTGCCCCCGGCGAAGGCAATCCAGAAGAGAACCATACCGGTACACGGGGACAGCCCCAGCAGGATGGCGCCGGCGCGAAAGTCGGCGTTGCCCAAGAACAGCCAGGCCAACAGAACCATGAGCGGCGGTGCGATGATCCAGTTGGCGACCAGGGTCATGAGGGTGGGGCCGAAATTTCTGACGGCATGGGAGAGTTCTTCCAGCCTGACCTTGGCCATGGTGGGATGCATGAGAAAAAACATCAGCACCGCGATGGGCAGAGAGACGCCGCCGACGGTGAGCCGATTGAAATCATGGACCGCCCCGGGAAAGGCGTGGCCTAAACCCAGTCCCGCAACTCCGCACAGGACTATCCAGACATAGATGTATTTCTCGAAACGGCCGAGAGTCACTTCAGAATTCTGGCTCATAGCCTTAACCGTGAACCCCGCCTCAGGCACACCGGCAGGCTCCGGCATCCTCGGAGGCAACAGCCTTGCTCTGTCCCTTGGCCGCCAGGCGCTGCTCCAGGCGCTCCAGCAATGCCCGGGCCTCGGGGTGGGGGCTAAAAATGTCCGCAAGCACTTTCAATTGCTTGTCCGCCGGGCTGCCCGGCGTAACGCTCAGCCTGTAGTTCATCCACACCCCGGCCCGACGATCCGTGACCCAGCCCAGGTGATAGAGGTAGCGCAGGTGCCGGGACGCCTTGGACTGGGGGATGCCCAGGACCGCCATAATGTCGCACACGCAGAGTTCTTCTTTCGCCATCAGGAGCCAGAGAATCTTCAGGCGGGTCTCGTCGGCCAAGGATTTGAAAAGTCGGGCTTCGGCTTTCATGAAATCTTTATATGCGGATAGACAGATATTGTCAAGCGCTTTTACCTTCAAGCATTGCATTTCTATCCAGAAAAAGGCCGCTCTTTATTTAAAGCCGTATTTCTTCAGCTTGTATCTGAGCATGCGTTCGCCCAGTCCCAGGAGCCCGGCGGCCTGGGTCTGGTTGAATCCCGTTTTTTCCAGGGCCTCCCGAATCATCTGCCGCTCCAACCATCCCCCCAGGACGCCGAGGCGAAAACCGCTTCGCTCACGAAGACTCGGCCCCAGAAAATTTCCCGGGCGCGCCGACCGGTCTATCATCGGGCTAAATACCGGCATCCGGCCCATTATGGCAAATGGGACAAGGGGAAACATCCCTATTGCCCCCGCTGCCCCTACCCGACTTATGTGTTGGCCGCGAGAAGACAATGAGAATTGTCATAGTCTGCAATCTTCCAGGGAATTTTGGTTACTTCGATGTGCTTCGCTCCGAGTAAGATCTCCCGCTGGAGGCGGGCTGGGGGCTTCCATTGCCGCCCCCCTTTCGCCCCAGTCCCCTCCAGGCCAGGGGGATAATTAACAACTTGGAACCGCCGGTAATGCTTATTTGCGCTGTTATATATGCAGGAAACCGCATAGCTGCATATTCTTAGTTGAGAGGTTAAGTAACCATGAAAAAGCCCGGAGCCGTAATCCTTGTGGCTGTCATGCTTTCGTGCCTGACGGTCAATGTTTCTTCAGTCTGGGCGCAGAGCGGCAGGCGCCTCCATTACAGCACTCTTTTCAACCTCAGGACCGTGGGTGCCATCTCCGGCGAGGTGGTGCGGGTGGAGCATACCTTCTCCGGGAGCGGGGCCGATTACTGCGTCCATGCCCTCCTCAAAACCCCCGAAGGACACATCACGACCATCCTGGCCCCCAAGGGATACATGAAAGAAAAAGGCCTTACCATCGCCCCCAAAGACCGGGTGACAATCAACGGCTCCCTGATCTCCGTCCTGGGGAAACCCTTCATCCTGGCCATGGAGGTGGAAGGCGACCGCACCATGAAACTTAGGGCAGCCAACGGCCGTCCGGCCTGGGCGTTGGGGGAGGATTGGCACGTGCGGTCAACCTCTCGGGAAATGACCTCAGCGGAGGCACCCCGTAACACTGGCCAATAATGCAATGAAGGTCCTAGTAGCTGCGCTGGTCAACCCTTACGCCTTCCCGACTCTGCGGGACGGCCGCTGGTTGACGCGCTGATGGCGGTCATTAGCAGTTATTGGTGGCTCTTTCTTTTTGGGGAAAATACGAAAAAAGGCATTTTAATAATCGATAAATCGTAATTTGCCCCAAAGCCGCCTCTTCCACGGCTTATATGCCCTTGCCGAAGGGGCAATGGGGGTAGCTGCATTCCGGGCAGTCTCGGCACAGGCCGCCATGCCCCAAGAGCGCCAGTTCCTTTTTGCCGATATGTTCACCTGCCAAAATTCTCGGAAGCACCAGGTCCAGCACCGTTACCGGGTGGTGGAGGGCGCAGGCCGGCACGCCAAGCAGGGGCACCTCCCCCAGGTAGGCCACCAGGAACATGGCCCCGGGGAGGACCGCGGAGCCATAATATATCTCGGTGGCCCCGGACTGGCGAATGGCGTGGCGGGTGACATCGTCCGGGTCCACGCTCATGCCTCCGCTTAATAGCAGAAAATCACACCCCTGAGACAGGTGACGGCGGATGGTCCGTGCAATGGCCTCGGCATCATCGGGCAGAAACTCCACCGCCGTGACCTGTGACCCCAAGGCTTCCACCTTCCCAGCGAGTATGGGAGCAAAACGGTCCTCTATCAGGCCGTGGTACACTTCGTTGCCAGTAATAATAAGCCCAACCTGGGCTTGTCTAAGAAGCTTGACCGAAAGCACTCCACCGTTTTGGGACGAAATGGCCGCGGCCCGTTCGATGGCGGCCCGTTTCATGATGAGGGGAATGGCCCGAGTGGCTGCGACTTTCTCGCCTTTCTTAACCGGCAGGTGGTTGCGCAAGGTGGCGCACATGACCTCATCTACCAGGTTGAAGGCGGTTAGGGCCGGGACATCCACCTTTAAAAGGCCATTATCGGCGGCATAGAGGTCGATCTTGCCTTCCCGGGGATTGTTTTCCCAGGTGATCCCCTCTCCGGCCAGGGCGCCTGCCAGGATAGCCGCGGCCTCGTTTTCGTGGATCTCGTCCTCTTCCAAATCGATCACATAGAGTTGATTTTTCCCCAAGCGCTGGAGGCGGCACACATCCTCATCACAAACGGTATGGCCCTGGCGGAAGGCGGGGCCCTTGAACTCACCGGGGCGGATTTCGGTGATATCGTGCGCCAGCTTGAGACCCACGGAGTCTTCCACTTTGACAGTTTTAATCATCTCTTTCCCGTAACCTCACCCGGCCAAAGGCGAAGGCCGGACAAGCCTGAGTTAGTGAGCTCGGTTGAGTCAGGGTTGGCATAAGGCGACCAGTTCATCTCCGGCCAGGCGATCTCCCGGGCCTCGGCAAAATAAGCCCCCGCAGCGCAGGGCTGGCAATATACGAAGCCGTTTTGCCTCACCTCCCGGTTATCCCGCACCACCTGGCCGCACTTCATGCAGGTTGCCTTGCGGCGGGTCGGGCCGGGGAGATCAAAGGGGGTGAGGTCCACCTTCACCTCCTGGACGCGAAACATGACGCTATCCGGCATGACTTTGTAAGCCGCGGTTTGCTGCTGTCGCAGGTCCGGTTCGCCCGGCGCGTAAAGGGCCGCCAAATCCCGGGACTCTTCGGTGGAAATTACCCGAAAGGCTTTTTGGGTTTCGAGGTTCAGAAAAGTGGCCGCCATGATGCCGTAATCCACGAACTTGAGGGACCGCCGCCCCAGCTTGACATCGGTCACATAAGCCACCGCGTCACCGGTGCAGCGGTCCATTTCGATAAAGACGATGAGCTGCTTCAATTGGGGATAGGTGGGGGGAGCCTCAAAGTCCAGGAGCCGCAAGCCGAGCATGGCCATC
>JAKAGH010000230.1 GCA_021817645.1 Deltaproteobacteria bacterium | reverse complement strand
GTGAACCACACCGGCAAATCCGGGGACGGCAAGGTCTTTGTCACACCTGTGGCGGATTCCATCCGGGTGCGCACCGGCGAGGCCGGGGACGTGGTCTTGGATGAAGCCTAGGCACAAAGAATTATCTCACGCCAAGACGCTAAGGCGCAAAGACGCAAGAGATATTTTGGTAGCCGCAGGCTTTAGCCTGCGCCAACACAGGATGGAAAGCCTGTGCTACCGGGAGATAGGAACATGGCTACATTAAACCCAGAAGAACTAAATTCTCCGGTTCTCGAGATCGATGCCGAGGCAGTGAAAAAGGAGCTGCTGGAGAAATATCCCACCAAGGTCGCGCGCAAGCGGGCCAAGCAGATCGTCATCAATGAAATTGACCCGGAGGGCGCGGTGCCGGAGATCCAGTCCAACGTCCGCACCACTCCGGGCCTCATCGGCCAACGGGGCTGCACTTATGCGGGTTGTAAGGGCGTGGTGCTAGGGCCCACCCGGGACATCGTCAACATTACCCACGGACCCATCGGTTGCGGCTTTTATTCCTGGCTCACCCGGCGCAACCAAACCAAACCGAAGGGGCCGGACGACCATAACTTCATGATGTATTGCTTTTCCACGGACATGCAGGAAGAGCAGATCGTCTTCGGCGGTGAGAAGAAGCTGAAGCAGGCCATTCAGGAAGCTTATGACCTCTTTAAGCCCAAAGCCATCGGCGTCTTTGCCACCTGCCCCGTGGGCCTCATCGGCGACGACGTGCACGCGGTGGCCCGGGAGATGAAAGAAAAGCTGGGCGATTGCAACGTCTTCGGCTTCAGTTGCGAAGGCTATAAAGGGGTGAGCCAATCCGCGGGCCACCATATCGCCAACAACGGCGTCTTCAGCCACATCGTGGGGCTGGACGACCTGGTGCGGGAAGGCAAATTCAAGATCAACATGCTGGGGGAATACAATATCGGCGGCGACGCCTTCGAGATCGAGCGCCTCTTCGAGGATTGCGGCATCACCCTGATCTCCACCTTCAGCGGCAACTCCAGCTACGACAACTTTGCCAACTCCCACACCGCGGACTTGAACCTCATCATGTGCCACCGCTCCATCAATTACGTGGCGGAGATGATGGAAACCAAATTCGGCATCCCCTGGATCAAGGTGAACTTCATCGGCGCCGAGGCCACGGCTAAGTCCTTGCGGAAGATCGCAGCCTATTTTGAGAATCCCGAGTTGACCGGGAAGGTGGAGGAAGTCATCGACAGAGAGATGCCGGCCGTGGAGCAGGTGAGAGAGGAAGTGAAGGCCAAGTGCCAGGGCAAGCGGGCCATGCTCTTTGTGGGCGGCTCCCGGGCGCATCACTACCAGGAGCTTTTCCGGGAAATCGGCATGGAAACCATCGCCGCGGGCTACGAATTCGCCCACCGGGACGACTACGAAGGCCGCCAGGTCCTCCCCGGCCTGAAAGTGGACGCGGACAGCCGCAATATCGAAGAACTGCACGTGGACGCGGACCCCGAGCGCTACCGTCCCCGGGTGAGCCCGGAACAGATCGCCCGGCTGGAAGAGAGCGGCCTGAAGCTGAAAGACTACGCGGGCATGATGCAGGAGATGAAAAGCGGCGCCCTGGTGATCGACGACATCAGCCAGTTTGAAACGGAAAAGCTCATCGACCTCTACCGGCCCGACATCATCTGCGCGGGCATCAAGGAAAAGTACGCCATTCAGAAGAGCGGCGTACCCATGAAACAATTGCACAGTTATGACTCCGGGGGTCCCTATGCGGGTTTTAGGGGCGCCATCAACTTCTGGCGGGAGATTGACCGCATGGTCAACAGCAAGGTGTGGAAGTACCTGAAGGCCCCCTGGCAGGAAAATCCGGAGTTGGCCGCGAAATATGTGTGGGAATAATACAGTTTTCCGTGTTCGGATTTCGGCTTAATGCAAAATCCCCCGAAATCCCCCTTTAAAAAGGGGGACTTTAAAAGTTTTTTTAATTCCCCCCTTTTCTAAAGGGGGGTCAGGGGGGATTAGGAAAAATTTCCCCTTAACCTGATGCGGCAATTTTGCGGATAAGGGAACCGAGGATAACAACATGTTACTGAGACATACATCCAACGACATCAAAGAACGCAAGGCCTTGACCATCAACCCGGCCAAGACCTGCCAGCCCATCGGGGCCATGTACGCGGCCCTGGGGATACACAAATGCCTGCCCCATAGCCACGGCTCCCAAGGGTGCTACGCCTATCACCGCAGCACCCTGACCCGGCACTACAAAGAGCCGGTGATGGCCGCCACCAGCGCCTTCACCGAAGGGGCCTCGGTCTTCGGAGGACAGGCCAACCTGCTCCAGGCCATCAATAATATCTTCAGCGTTTACGAGCCGGAGGTGATTGCCGTCCATACCACCTGTCTGTCGGAGACTATCGGGGACGACATCCCCCAGATCATCGCCAAGGCCAGGGATGAAGGCAAGATTCCTGCGGGCAAGTACGTCATCCATGCCAACACCCCCAGCTATGTGGGCACCCATGTCACCGGTTTCGCCAACATGGTCAAAGGCATGGTGGATTATTTCGCCCAGGCTAACGGTCACAAGGAGAATTGGATCAATATTATCCCTGGCTACGTGGAGCCCTGCGACATGGAGGAAATCAAGCGCATCGCCGGGGAATTGGGGGTGCCCAGCATCATGTTCCCGGATACCTCCGAAGTGCTCAACGGCCCCCAAACCGGCAGGTTCCACATGTTCCCTGCGGGCGGGGTGACTACCGCCGACCTGATCCGCACCGGCGCGGCAGTGGGCACCGTGGCCCTGGGCCGCCTGGCCTCCGGGCCCGCAGCCCGGGCCCTGGACACCAAATGCAAGGTGCCCTGCGAAATCCTGGACCTGCCCATCGGCTTGCAGGCCACGGACGCGTTCATCGACACCATGCGGCAGATCGCCGGGGTGACCGTGCCCGATTCCCTCAATATCGAGCGGGGCCGGTTGCTCGACGTGATCACCGACATGCACCAGTATTTCTTCGGCCGCAAGGTGGCCCTGGCCGGGGACCCGGATCAACTCATTGCGCTGACCCAGTTCCTGGTGGATATCGACATGTGCCCCATCCACATCGTCACCGGCACCCCGGGAAAGAAGTTTGAAGCCCGGATCAAGGAGATCACCAAAGAGGTGCCTTATCCGGTGAACGTGCGGGCCGGCGGCGACATGTTCCTGCTGCATCAATGGATCAGGAATGAACGGGTGGATCTGTTGATGGGCAATACGTACCTCAAGTACGTCGCCCGGGACGAAGACATCCCCCTGGTGCGCTGCGGCTTCCCCATCCTGGACCGCATCGGCCACAGCTACTTCCCCACCGTGGGCTACCGGGGGGGCTTGAGGTTGCTGGAGAAGATCCTGGACGCCATCCTGGACCGCCAAGACCGGGACGCGCCGGAGGAGAGGTTTGAGTTGGTAATGTAACGGGGTGAGCAGTAGGCAGTGGGCAGTGAGCAGGGAAAAAACCAAAAACAAACAGTCCACCTTTAAGAAAAGGGAATTTAGGGGGATTCGGAGGCTGACAAAATCCCCCCTAACCCCCCCTTTAGAAAAGGGGGGAATAAGAAAAGCGGTGGCGCAGGCTTTCCAGCCTGCGCACGACCCAGGCGCAGGCTAAAGCCTGCGGCTACCAAGAAAGGAATAATTGTCATGGAAAAACCTGATCATCATATCTTCGTGTGTATGAGTTTCCGGGGCCTGGAGCCCAAGGGCAAGTGCATCAAGAAAAACGCCCCCGATCTGCTGGGCTACCTGGAGTCGGAGCTGGCTGACCGGGGTCTGGAAAACGTCATGGTCTCCACCACGGGCTGCCTGAAGCTCTGCGACCAGGGCCCGGTCCTGGTGGTCTATCCCCAGGGTTATTGGTACGCCGGGGTGGAAGGCGAAGAAGCCATCGACGCCATCCTGGACGCTCTGGAAAACGGCGGCCCCGCCAAGGGGTATTTGGTGAGTTGAATTTTGGGGGCGGGGACTAAGGGTCAAGCAGCTGACCGTTATTTCCCCCTCTCCCGAAACAGAAAGGAGCACAGTCATGGAACCGGCCGTTTTTGAAGAAAGACAAGATCAGATCCACCGTAAGGGGCAGCAGCCCTTTGAGATGGCGTGCAACAAGGAGAGCCTGGCCGGGGCCGTCAGCCAGCGGGCCTGCGTCTTTTGCGGCTCCCGGGTGGTGCTCTACCCCATCGCCGACGCCCTGCACCTGGTACACGGCCCCATCGGCTGCGCCGCCTATACCTGGGACATCCGGGGGGCGCTGTCATCGGGCCCGGAACTCCATCGCCTCAGCTTCTCCACGGACCTCCAGGAAAGAGACGTGATCTTCGGCGGGGAGACCAAACTCTACCAGGCTTTGACGGAACTCATCGACCGGCACCAGCCCAAAGCCGCGTTCGTCTATTCCACCTGCATCGTGGGGATCATTGGCGACGACCTGGAGGGCGTCTGCCGGAAAGTGAGCCGGGAAAAGGGGATTCCGGTCCTGCCGGTGCAATCCGAAGGCTTTAAAGGCAACAAACGGGCCGGCTATAACGCCGCCTGCCAGGCCATGTTCCGCCTGGTGGGCACCGGGGACACCGCAGGCATCTCCCCCAAGAGCTTAAATATCCTGGGAGATTTCAACCTGGCCGGGGAGATCTGGATTATCCGGGACTACTTCCAGCGTATGGGCCTGGAAGTGGTGGCCAACATCACCGGCGACGGCCGGGTGGATGACCTCCGCCGGGCCCACGGCGCGGCCCTGAACGTGGTGCAATGCTCCGGCTCCACCATGGACCTGGCCATTATGATGCAGGAAGTCTACGGCATCCCCTACATCCGGGTCTCCTATTTCGGTGTCGAAGATATGGCGGAATCCCTTTATACCGTGGCCCGCTTCTTTAATGACCCGGAGATGCTGCACCGCACCCGGGAACTGGTCCGGGAGGAACTCGCGCTGCTGCAGCCCCAGATTCAGGAATACCGCCAGGCGCTCACCGGCAAGAAGGCCGCCATCTACGTGGGGGGCGCGTTTAAAGCCTTTTCCCTGGTCAAGGCCTTTCGTTTGCTGGGCATGAAGGTGGTGCTGGTGGGCTCGCAGACCGGCACCCCGGAAGACTACCAGGAGCTGCATGAGATCACGGATGAGGGCACCATCATCGTCGATGACTCCAACCCCCTGGAACTGTCCGCGTTCCTTAAGGAACAGGACGTGGACATCTTCGTGGGCGGCGTCAAGGAACGGCCCATCGCCTACAAACTGGGGGTGGGCTTTTGCGACCACAACCACGAACGCAAGGAAGCCCTGGAAGGCTTCATCGGCATGCTCAATTTCGCCCGGGAAGTCCATAACACGGTGATGAGCCCGGTCTGGCAATTCATGCCCCGGCGGGCAGGAAGAGCCCAAGAAGGGGCCAG
>JAKAGH010000229.1 GCA_021817645.1 Deltaproteobacteria bacterium | reverse complement strand
AACAACCCGCCGCTCCTGATCCTGGACGAGCCCACCATCGGCCTGGACCCTTCCCAGATCGTGGAAATCCGCCAGTTGATCAAGGAACTGGCCGGAGCCCACACGGTGATCCTGAGCAGCCATATCCTGCCGGAAGTGAGCCATATCTGCCAACGGGTAATCATCATCAACCGGGGGCAGATCGTGGCCAGCGACACCACGGAGAACCTCTCCCGGCAGTTGGGGCACGGCTCCCGGGTCCGCCTGCAAGTGCAGGGGCCGGAGACAGAGGTTGCCGGCGCCTTACACCAAATCCCCGAGGTCAAAGAGGTGGCCGGTGAAGGCGAAGGCAGATACCTGGTGGTGGCCGCCAATGATCTCGATGTGCGCCCCCAGTTGGCTCGCCTGGTGGTGGAACGGGGCTGGGACCTCCTGGAGCTGAAATCCCAGGAGTTCACCCTGGAGGAGGTCTTCCTCAATCTGGTGACCGAAGAAGAGACGGCGGAAGAAGAGTCATGAAGAACACGGGCAGTTTTCTGGCGGTGCTCCGGAAGGAGTTAGCGATCTATTTCGCCACTCCCATTTTTTATATCACCGGCTTTTTCTTTCTGTTGCTGGGAGGCTATTTCTTTTACGCCAACACCCTGTATTACAGCCTCGTCAGTTTCCAGGCGGCCCAGAATATCCAACTGGCCACCCACCTGAACCCCCAGCAGATGATTTTCCGGCCCCTGTTCGCCACCCTGGCGATTGTGCTCCTGCTCCTGGTGCCGCTGCTGACCATGCGCCTTTTGGCCGAGGAGAAGCGGGCCGGCACCGCGGAGCTCCTGTTCACCTTTCCCCTCACCGACTGGGCCATCATCCTGGGGAAGTTTGCCGCAGCTTTGCTGATTTACGCCATCTTTTTGGGTTTCACCGTGATTTACGCCCTGGCTTTCAGCACCGTGGGCCAGCTGGATTGGGGGGCCCTGGCCACCGGCTACCTGGGCATGCTCCTGTTGGGAGGCGCGTGCCTGGCCCTGGGCCTGTTCGCGTCCAGCCTCACGGAAAACCAGATCATCGCCGCGGTGAGCGGCTTTGCCCTGCTTTTGCTTTTTTGGGTCATCGGCTGGCAGCAGGATATCGGGTCCCCGGGCTGGGGCAGCTTTTTCGGAGGCCTGTCCATGATGGACCACTATGACAGCTTCGTCCGGGGAGTGATCGATACCCGGGACCTGGTATATTATCTGAGTTTTATCTACTTCTTCCTGTTTTTGACCAAAAGACAGTTAGAATCTCGACGTTGGAGAGCATAACGTGAGTTGGCGGGATTTATTACAGAAACGCTCCCTGGTATACGGCGGCAGCTCGGCCGCGGCGGTGCTCCTGGTAACGGGCATCCTGGTGGTGGTGGCTTTGATGGCGAACCGTTATTCTTATCGCTGGGACCTAACCAGGGACAAGAACCAGTCCCTCACCGCCATGACCCGGGCGGTGCTCACCGAAGTGAAAGCCCCCCTGACCCTGACCGCTTTTTTCCCGGAAGGGCAGCCTGAACGGCAACGGGCCAAAGAGTTCCTGGAGATGTATGCTTACGCCAACCCTCAGATCAAATTCCGGTTGGTGGACCCGGAGCGGGACCCCCTCAAAGCCAAGGAGGCGGGCTATCGTTATCCCGGCAATGTGCTGCTGGAGTACCAGGGGCGGCACCAGATGGCGGACAAAGCCGATGAAGACGGCATCACCAACGCCGTCCGCAAGTTGCTGAACCCGGAAGTGAAGAAGATCTTTTTCCTCACCGGCCATGGAGAACGCGGCCTGAAAGAGATGGACCGCAAGGGGTTAAACGGCGCCAAAAAGGCCATGGAAAACGAAGGGTATCAGACGGAGGACCTCAATCTCCTGACCAAGGCGGAAATCCCCCAGGATGCCGCGGCGTTGATCGTGGCGGGACCCACCAAACCCTTATTCCCCAACGAGGTGGCGGCCTTGAAGGCCTACCTGGAGCGGGGCGGCCGGGTGCTGTTGCTGCTGGAGCCTTTCCAGGACGCCGGCCTGAAAGACTTTTTAACCGGCTACGGCGTGGAGCTGGATAACGGCATCATCCTGGATATGAACCAGGTGACCCAGGCCATCGGCGCCAGCCCCATCATGCCTCTGGCCATGCAATACGGCCCCCACCGCATTACCCGGGATTTCACCAACGTGGTCACCATCTTCCCCCTGGCCCGGCCCTTGATTCTGAAGCAAGGAGTAAAAGGCGTGAGCCTGATCCCCCTGGTCACTACCACCAACACCAGTTGGGAAAAGTTCGGCCAGGAGTGGATGAAGGGCGGGAAGGCGACCTACGACCAGCAGACGGATAAGAAAGGTCCCTTTAATCTGGCGGCCCTGGCTGATATCAGGCCGGCGCCCGGGAAAGAAGAAAAGGGCAAGACTCCCCCCCAACCGGCCCCGAAAAAAGAGGAAGAGAAAAAGGCCTGCCTGGTGGTCTTCGGCAACGTGGACTTCGCCACCAATGCTTACTTCAATCTTTCGGGCAATGGCGACCTCTTCCTGAACACCGTGAACTTCCTGGGGTCGGAAGAAAAGCAGATCCTGGTGCACCGGGAAGCAAGCAAAGCCCAGCCCCTGATGATGAAGGGCTGGCAGGCCTGGTTCCTGATGCTGACCAGCCTGGTGGCTCTGCCCCTGATCATGTTAGCGGCCGGAGTGCGGGCCTATCTCCGCCGCCGGGGGCGCAGATGATCCCCCGCCGTTTGCTCCCCTATCTGATCCTGTTCCTGGCGCTGCTGGGGCTATACGCCGGCCTGAGCTGGCGCCAGTCCCGCCAGGAGACCGCAAAAACCGAGGCCAAGAAAATCTTCCAGGTAAAACAGGGGGATATCGGCGAACTGGTCTTGAAGCGGGGCAAGGAAGAGATCCGGCTGGCCAAAAAGGACGGCGAGTGGTGGCTCACCAAGCCCCTGAAGATGCGGGCCGATCCAGCCATGGTGGACGCCATGCTGTCCACGCTGGCCTCGATGCAAAAGGAAAGGGACCTGGGCGAGGGGGACCTGAAGACCTTCGGCCTGGATAAGCCGGCCCTGGTGGTGGAATTCGCCGCGCCAGGGAAAGGCGGACGGCTGGTGATCGGCAACGCCACCCCGGGAAATTTGGGCTATTACGCCTACCGGGACCAGGACTCCCGCCATCTGCTGACCATCAATTCGGGCAACAAGTCCTCCCTGGACCGGCCTCTGGCGGACCTTCGGGACAAGACCATCTTTGCCTATGTCCCTGCCAAGGTGAAATCCCTGCAGATCAAGATCGGCACTGCGGCGCCCGTGCAGTTGGAGAAAGCGGCTTCCGGGTCCTGGAGTTGGAAGGGCCGGGAAAAATTTCCGGTGCGGGAAGACCGGGTGGAGGAACTGTTGCGCTTTTTACAAACCTCCAAGGTCAAGGAGTTCGTCAGCGACGCGCCGAAAAAATTGGCTCCCTTTGGACTGGCGCCGGCCATGGGCGAGGTGGAGGTAATTCAGGAGAAGAAACCGGAAAAGCTCCTCCTGGGGGCCAAGGCCAAGGGCGGCGATTATGCCCGCAAGGCTCCTGACGGTCCGGTGGTGGTGACGGATAAAGACCTGCTGGCCCAAATCGCCAAGACTCTGACCACCCTGGAAGACCGCCGCGTGTGGCGGGGCCAGGCCGCGGCGGTGCAAAAAGTGGTTTGGGGGCCTACGGACAAACCCTGGACCGCGGTCAAAGAGAAGGATTTTTGGAAAATCACCGGTCCTGACAAGCAGGAGCTCAAGCAACCCGCAGTCCGCCTGGAAGTGGGCCTGTGGAAGCTGCAGGCCCTGGAGCTGGCCCGCCCGGCCGCGTCGGCCAAAAAACCCCAGGCCAAGACATCCTCGGCCAAACCCGCCTATGTGCTGGAACTGCTGGATGGATCCGGCAAGTCCCTGTTCCGGCTGGAGGAACTGGGCCGGGAAAAGAGCCAGGAAGTGCTGGTGCGGGTGAAGGCGGGGGACCAGACGGATACGGGCCTGCTGCCGCCGGCCGCCTATCAGGAGTGGCAGAAGGAAATGGCCCGGCTGGCCAGTCCGCCCCCGGGGCCAGAGACCGCTCCGCAGAAGAAAAGTGGCCAGTAGTCAGTGGCCAGTGGTCAGTAAAAGCCGCTGATTCCGGCAAATTGCTTCTGTCACAGTTCGCAATCAAAAGGCAATAAACTGTAGGGGCGAACATCAGGTTCGCCCCTACGTTTTTAATACCTTTTGGTTGGCAGTCTGCATCAAACTATAAAAGATTTTTGTCCTTATAGGTCACAGAAAAGACCCTATCGCAGCGATGCACAGCACCGGAGCATGACCTCTTTTGCGCCTTGGGACGTAAAAGGATTGTGAATTTCATAATCAATCCTTCATAAAAGCTCTTACTTTCGTAATTGCATCTTGTAATTCGTCTCGTTTAATAGACAGTTCAATAAACCTCGGCTCAATACCTACGTATCTTTGTGGCCACATCAATACTGACGCTCCTTGTTTTATTCTTTCAGGCATAAAAAATTCATCTTTATCAATTAGCTCCATTTTTGCGGATGATGAACGTCTTCCATAGACATCGGTAACTTGTGTAACATACCAGCCAAGTTTATCTAATTCGTCTATAATTCTTATCTCTTTTTGTATATATTCAGTAGAATAGCCAAGTGGAGTTGGTTCTTTCCCTAACTCCCTGAAGATTATTTCACATACTTCTTGTAATAAGATAAACATGTTTGCTTCATTTTGTTCTTTGCGCAACTGATCTAATTCAGCTTTCACAATACTAAGTTGGTTTTTATATTCTTCCTCTTTTAAATGTAATTGTTGATAAAATTGGTCTTCTTTTTGGGAAAGTTGCAAATTTACTCCTACGTCTTTCTGCGAAACCAAACGATAAGCACCCTCCAGAATAATTAAAATAAGTCCGACTAAGCCAATTATCGCCCATATCCACCAGGGCCATGAGGGGATCATATTAATAATCCTCCCCTTTTCCCGGAGATCGGGGGATAATTCTCCGCGTAACCGACTAAAATAGGTCCAGATTGAAAGGAGGATAGTCCATATAGGAACGATTGGCCGCCAGAAAAGGCTTTTCCATATAGCAAATCTGGACCTGAGTTTTTGAAACATTTAGATAAACCCCTAGCCAGAAAAATCAGCTGCCTAATTTTCCTTGTGAGGGTAGAATATAGGAGGGAACCTGCATTGCCAAGGGGATAATCGCCTTATAAAATATGACGATAGAAAAGTAGCGGAGACTCGCATTTGCAGATTTTACTGACCAATGACGACGGCATCTTCGCCCCGGGGCTGGCGGCCCTGTATCAGGAGCTGCGGCAGCTGGGGGAGGTGACGGTGGTGGCCCCGGAGAGCGAACAGAGCGCGGTGGGGCATGCCATCAGCCTGAGCACACCCTTGCGGGTGAAGAAATCGTCCTTCTGCGGG
>JAKAGH010000006.1 GCA_021817645.1 Deltaproteobacteria bacterium | reverse complement strand
GCACTTACAGGCCAAGCTGAGCTTGGCGTCCATTTCCGTTACCAAGCACACCTTGTGCGCGAGCCTGCTGAAGGCGGGATGCGCTGCGCTTTCCCGCCCTACATCGCTGACCCCTGGCCCCTGACCCCTTAAAAAATCACCACTCATAAAACCCCACCTCAGTCAAGACTTCGGCGTGGTCGTCGTGGAGGAGGACCATGTCTTCCAGGCGCACGCCGCCCCAGCCGGTGAGGTAGATGCCGGGTTCCACGGTGATGACGCTGCCGGTCTGCAGGGTGGTGGCACGGTCCTTATGGGGGCTGAGGCTGGGGGCTTCGTGGATGGCCAGGCCCACGCCGTGGCCCAGAGAGTGGCCGAAGGCCTCGCCGTAGCCCGCCGCGGCGATCACCTCCCGGCCCAGGGCATCCCCGGCCTGGCTATCCATCCCGGCCCGGAGTTCTTGTTCGGCCCGGGCCTGGGCCTGGCGCACCAGCTGATAGATTTTCCGGAACTGTTCGTCAGGGGCGCCCAGAATGAAGGTGCGGGTCAAGTCGGCGCAATAACCCGCCACCCGGGCCCCCATGTCGATGATGATGGGTTCTCCGGCCTCCAGCCGGTAATCCCCGGGTTGGTGGTGGGGCCGGGCGCTGTTGGGCCCCGCGGCCACTATGGGGGGGAAGGCCAGTCCTTCGGCGCCCTTCTCCCGGAGGCGCCGCTCGATCTCCCAGGTCACCTGCCCTTCCGTCCGGCCCGGAGCCAAATCTTTAGCCACTTCCGACAGCACTGCTTCGGTCAGGGCCAGGGCTTGCCGGATGGCAGCCACTTCCGCCGGCGATTTTCTTTCCCGGAGGCCTTCCACCGTACCTTCCACCGGCTGCCATTCCACCTTTGGGCCGGTTGCCGCGACCGTCTGCGTGAGGCGCTGGTATTGGCGGTAAGTAAGGTAGGTGGACTCAAATCCCAGGGAATGCACCTCCTGGTCTTGCAGAATGCCGGCCAAGGTGGTTCCCAGCGACTGGGTGTAGACCTGCACTTCCAGGTCCGGAGCCTCCTGGCGGGCCCATTCCAGATAGCGGAAATCGGTGAGCAGGAAGGCCCGTTCCCGGGTGATCAGGAGCAGGCCGCTGGATTCGGTGAAACTGTCGTCACGGGCGGTAAAACCGCTCAAGAAACGGCGGTTTTCAGGTCCGGCTACCAGCAGGGCGTCTAAATCCGAGGGCAGTCGGTCCCTCAAGGCCGCTATTCGCAGGGCAGGGAGTGAAGGTTTCATGATCGGGATTTTGCGGAAATTGCCGGGGAAAAGCAAGGGGAGAAAAAGGTAAAGAAAATTTAAGTTTTCGTTAAAGAAAATTCCAACAATAGTCGAATAAATTGTTGGATAATGCTAACTAGGTGTAGTTTGTCATGGGTCAGCCGATAATTCTTCTTCCGGGATGGGAGGGGAAAACGAAAAGTTTCACTCTAAAAAAACCTTGACGCTCTCATACTTCCGGGTGGAGAGTGTTTGTCATATGTTGGGTTAGCCTTCACGAAGAAATTAGGGCAGATATTATGGATAAAAATATCAATTTTCGCATGAAAGTTCTGGTGGTAGATGACTTCGCCACGATGCGCAAGATAGTCAGGAATATTCTCAAGCAAATCGGCTTTGACAATTTGGTGGAGGCCGAAGACGGCCAGGCGGCCCTGCAGGTTTTGAAAAATGAGAATATCGGGCTGGTGGTGACCGACTGGAATATGCCCAATATGACCGGCCTGGAATTGCTGGAGAAGATTCGCACCGATCCGCAAACCGCAAAGCTCCCGGTGCTGATGGTCACTGCCGAGGGCCTCAAGGAAAATGTAGTAGCTGCGGTGAAGGCCGGAGTGAACAACTACGTGGTGAAGCCTTTCACCGCGGAAATACTCCAGGAAAAAATCGAGCAGATCTTTAAAAAATTAGCCGGTTGACCGGGCGGCTGCCCCTTATTTAGAAGCATTCAGGAGGCGATTTTTGACTGATCAAGCCCCGAAGAGCCAAGAACTTCGCGAAGGCTTAGAAGGATTGGCCCTCAAGGTGGTCATGCTGGAGGAGGGGGACCTCCCGGGCCTGGGGGCGTTCCTGACCCACCTCGAAAAAATCCAGGCGATCCTGCCTGCGGATCACGGACCGGAAGTGGCATTGTTATTTCAACAGCTGGAGGACGTGGGCAACAAGCTGATCCTCCAAGAGATCGCGCCTGTGGCCCGGGCCCAGGAACTGCTGAGCCAAGGTGTCAGCCTGCTGTTGACCTGGGCCCGGGAGAGCACCTTTCCCGGCGAGAGCGAGCCCTGGAAGGTCTATCACCGGGGGGCCCAAGAACTGGGATTGATGAAAGCGGCGGCAGCCCCGGCCCAAGCCGAACCGGAAGCAGAGCCGGAGCCGGCCGCGGCCATGGAATCCCAGATTTGGGAAGACCCCGAGCTGGTGGCCAATTTCATCGCCGAAGCCCGGGAGCACCTGGAGGGAATCGAAAGCGGCCTGGTGCGCGTGGAGCAAGCCCCCACGGATCTGCAAGCCATCAACGCGGTGTTCCGTCCCTTTCACACCGTCAAGGGAGTGGCTGGATTCCTGAATCTTCCCCAGATTCAAGAGCTGAGTCATGAAGTGGAGTCTCTGTTGGATGAAGCCCGAAGCGGCCGGCTGCAAATCACGGCACCGGTAATCGACCTCATCCTGGCGGGGGTGGACCGGCTCAAGGATATGCTGGACGATCTGCAGGAGGCCCTGTCGGACCATCGATCACTGCAGCGGTTCGACCTGCAAGATATTAAAGAGATGGTCAAAAAGCTGCAGCAGCAGGGCGTTCCGGCGGAAGCCCCCAAATTGGCGGAGATTCTGGAGCCTCAGGAGGAAATCGCGGCTCCAGACATGGACCAGGCCCTGAAAGAACTGCAGGCCCAGGAAAAGACTCCGCCCCCGGCCGAGATTCAGGTCGAGGCAAAAAAGGCTCCTCCCCCAAACGCGGCTCCGCCACCGGTGGAGCAGGTAAAGGAAAGCAAGCGGGCCCCCGTAGCCCCTCCGGCTCCGGCCGCTCCCGCGGCTCCCGCGGCGGCCGCGGAAGGAAAAGCGGCCAGCGATGCCCAATTACCCGCCACCGTTAAGGTTGATATTTCCAAGGTGGACAACCTGGTGAACCTGATGGGAGAGCTGGTCATCGCCCAGAGCCAGGTGCGGCAGAACCCGAATCTCTTGACCATTTCCGACCCCAAACTGGAACGGGATCTGGCGCAGGTGTCCCGTATCACTTCAGAATTGCAGATGATTTCCATGTCCATGCGCATGGTCCCCATCGGCCAGACCTTGCGAAAGATGGTGCGTCTGGTGCGGGATCTGTCCCGGAAATCCAAGAAGACCGTGGAGCTGCATCTGGAAGGGGAAGATACCGAGATCGACCGCAATATGGTGGAAGCCATTTACGATCCTCTGGTGCATTTGGTGCGCAACGCCGTGGATCACGGCCTGGAGACGCCGAAGGAACGCCAGGCCCAGGGGAAACCCCCGGAAGGCCACGTCTGGTTGCGGGCCTACCACAAAGGGGGAAACGTCGTTATCGATATCGAAGAAGACGGCCGCGGCCTCGACCGGGACCGCATCCTTGCCAAAGCCCAGGAGCGCGGTCTGGTCCAGCCCGGGGAGCAGCTCAACCCTACGCAGATAGACCATCTCATCTTTGAGCCTGGATTCAGCACCGCCGAAACAATCACTGATATCTCCGGCCGGGGCGTGGGCATGGATGTGGTGCGCCTCACCATTGAAAGACTGCAGGGCAAGATCGAAATTAACTCCCGGCCGCAGCAGGGGACCCGTTTTACCTTGCGCATGCCTCTAACCATGGCTATTATTGACGGCCTGGTGGTGAAGGTGGGCAAAGAACGCTACATCCTGCCCGCAGTGGCGGTGCGGGAAACTTTGCGGCCGGCGGCGTCGGATTATTTCACGGTCCAGGGCCAGGGGGAGATCATCAAGGTCCGCAGCCAGCTCATACCTCTGCTGCGGCTCCATCGGCTGTTTAGGACCGGAAACGGCGATATCCCTCCCACCGAGGCCCTGGTGATGGTAGTGGAGCATGAAGGCAAGCAGCGGGGGCTCCTGGTGGATGACATCCTGGGTAAGCAGGAAGTGGTGATCAAATCGCTGGGAGAGTCTTTCCAGAAGATTAAAGGCCTGGCCGGAGGCACCATCCTGGGAGACGGCAGGGTGGGATTGATCCTGGACCTGGGCGGTATCTTCGCCCTGGCGCAGGGCTGAGGTGCTGGGAGGTAGGAGAGCAAATCTCAATAACCTTAAATATATCTAGAAATACGATGCCAAATTCTCCGGATTAGGAGCTTGAGGCCATGGCTTCCAAGCGCCAGAGAAGGGACCGAAAAAGGAGATTGCCGGGAAACCGTTAGAAGGCAGGCGACACTAGGGGCCAGACGTTTACTTTTGGTTTGGCAGCGCCCTGAAATTGGAAGGGAATGGGACGCCTCGAGATGACCTAGCAACAGAGAAAAGTTGTTCCGGGGCCCGGAGGGAATGCAGGCATGGGATGGCAAAACGTTACCATAAGTAAAAAAATATTGTTGGGTCTTGGTCTGACTTTAGCATTACTGGGCCTCCTGGGAATTGTCAGTTACATGGGCGTAGGCCGATTAGTCCTGGACGCCGAGAACATGATCCAAGGCAACCGGCTGGACGGGTTGCTGGCTCAAAAAGAGGTGGATCATCTCAAGTGGGCCGATAAACTTCTGGAGTATGTGGCCAGTGGCAAAACCCAAAAATTCGACCTAGTAACGGATGACCATGAATGCGCTTTCGGTCTATGGTATTACGGGGCAGGCCGCAAAGACGCGGAAAGAATGGCCCCGGGTCTGATCCCGGTGCTAAAAGAGATTGAAGAGCCGCACCGGCTTCTGCACCAATCCGCACTGGAAATTAATAAGTCGGACCAACCCTTGGACATTTATAACAACAAGAGCCGGCCCAACCTCATTAAAGTGCAGGCCTTGCTGCAAAAGGCCCGGCAAGTGTCCAAGAGTCATATCATCGGGGAAGAAGCGTTAGCTGCCGCAGCCGTCACCACCCGGCGCAACATCATGGTGATCGGTTTAGCGGCCATGGTCTTTGGTCTATTGATAGCTTTTTTCATGTCCCGGGGCATTGCCAAAGCCTTGACCGGCATTACCCACCAGTTGGAGGAAGCTGCGGAACAAGTGGCGACGGCCTCCGACCAGGTTTCCTCTTCCAGCCAGTCCCTGGCCCAGGGGGCCTCCGAGCAAGCGGCCTCCCTGGAAGAGACTTCGTCTTCCCTGGAAATGATCGCAGCCACGGTGAAGCAGAATACTCTCAACGCCGAAGAGTGCAACCGTCTGGTGATCCTGACCAACGAAAAGACCAGGGACGTACACAAGTCCATCCGGGCCACCAAAGCCTCCATGGAAACCATTGCCAGTTCCGGGGACAGCATTAAGAAAATCATTAAGAACATTGATGAGATCGCTTTCCAGACCAATTTACTGGCCCTGAATGCCGCGGTGGAGGCGGCCCGGGCCGGGCAGGCGGGGGCGGGTTTCGCGGTGGTGGCCGATGAGGTGCGTAATCTGGCCCAGAGAGCCGCGGAAGCAGCCAAGACCACCGACGACCTGATTGGGGAAACCGCCCAGCACATCCAGATCGGCAGCAATCAAATCCAGGAAACTTTGACCAAGTTCTATGATATGGGCGACTCAGCGAAAAAGGTCAATCAACTGGTGGGAGAAATTGCCAGCGCCAGTCTGGAACAGGCCCGGGAAATCGACGTGATCAATAAAGCCTCGAGGGAAATGGACCGGATTGTCCAGCAAAATGCGGCCAGCGCCGAAGAGAGCGCCAGCGCATCGCAGGAACTCACCGCCCAATCCCACCAGATGAAAGGCATTGTGGACGATCTCATGACCATGGTGGCCGGGAATGTCAATGGACAACACCAGGAAAAAAACGATAGGCATTCCTATCGGCATGGCCTGACTGCAATACCTCAGGGCTTCGCCGCCGCCCCCAGAAAAAGAAATATGCCGATGCATGAGCACCCTTCCGGGGAAGTGCTCCCGGAACAGGTCATCCCTTTGGACGGGGATACCTTTAAAAAATCATAGGGACATGACCCACAAACGACCCTGAAGAATATACATTTGGAGGCCGTAGATGCGCTTACATATCCGCTTCAAGATCTTAGGGCAGTTCGCCTTGGTTTTTCTGGTGTTCATGGGTTTGATTTTCCTGTGGGTGCTGCCGTCCATGAAAAAGGCGATTTTCAAAGAGAAACAGACCCAGATTCAGAATCTGGTGCAAAATGTTTACAGCATGATGGAAAATTATAGCGCCCGGGAGAAAAAAGGGGAGTTTCCCAAGGAGGAAGCCCAGAAGAGATGTTTGGAAAGGATTAGACAAATGCGCTACGGCCCGGAGAATAAGGACTACTTCTGGGTCAACGACTTCACCCCCAAAGTGGTGATGCACCCCTTTGTGACCAAGTTGGAAGGGCAGGATGTCAGCAACTTCAAGGACCCCAACGGCAAGGCCCTGTTCGTGGAGTTTGCCAAGGTCTGCCGTGATAAGGGCGAGGGTTTTGTCGATTACATGTGGCAATGGAAAGATGACAAAAACCACATCGTCCCCAAGACTTCCTATGTCAAGGCCTTTGCCCCCTGGGGCTGGATTGTGGGCACCGGCATCTACACCAAAGATGTGGAAGAGCAAGTCGCCAGTTTGAGAAACCATCTGCTGATCGCGATTATCCCGGTAATCCTGCTCCTGACGTTGATGCTTTACTTGCCGTTGCGCAGCCTGGGGCGTCTGGGGGAAGTGACCCAGCAGATGCAGCGGGCTTCGGAAACGGTCTACAGCGCTTCCGCAGAGGTGGCTGCCAGTTCCCAGACCCTCTCCCAGGGAGCTTCCGAGCAGGCCGCCAGTCTGGAGGAGACCTCCGCCTCCCTGGAAGAGCTCACGGCCATGACCCGGCAAAATGCCGATAATGCCCGGGAGGCCAACCAGATGATGCGGGATACCACCCAGGTGGTGCAAAAGGCCAACGATACCATGTCCGCCACCCAAAAGGCCATGGATGCGGTGTCTCAAGCGGGTTCGGAGATCGCCAAGATTATTAAGACCATTGACGAGATTTCCTTCCAAACCAACCTGTTATCCCTGAACGCGGCGGTGGAAGCGGCCCGGGCCGGTGAAGCGGGGAAAGGCTTTGCCGTGGTGGCCGAAGAAGTCCGTTCTCTGGCGCAAAGAGCCGCCACTGCCGCCAAGACCACCTCGCAGTTGATCGAGGGGACGGTGAGCCGCATTGCTGAAGGCGCGGGTCTGGTAAAACAGGCGGAGTCCGCGTTCCAGGAACTGAGCCGGGGGGCGCAGAGGGTGGCGCAGCTGGTGGATGAAATTACTGCGGCCAGCCAGGAACAAGCCCACGGCTTGGATCAGATCTCCCAGTCCATGTCCCATATGGATCAGGTGGTGCAGAGCACCGCGGCCAGCGCCGAGGAAGCCGCGGCCACCAGCCGGGAGCTCTCCTCCCAAAGCCGTAACATGCAAGCCATCATGCAGCAACTGGAAGATTTGGTGGGGGGCAACATCACCAACGGCAGCAAGACTGCGGCTTCTGCCGGATCTGCGGCTTACACCCGGAAATCAATGCCCCCGAAAGGAAAAAGTGGCCTGCAGAAGCCTAAGACCCAGAAGCCAGCGCCCACTGCGGGCGCCCTGCCTGCCCCCAAAAACCGCTCGCTATCGCCGGAGGAGGTCATTCCTTTCGATGATGAGCATTTTAAGGAATTCTAGGGTCCACCCGATATCTCATATACAAATTAATGTGCAAGGCTGTGCCTGGCGCAGGCCGGCACCACCCAGCCGCTAATCTAACTGCCTCGCCAAAGAGGCCGATAAAGCAGGAGGATAAGGAAGTGTCTCAGGCAGCAAGACAAATCCAACAAGAAGCCAGCGCCCTTCATGAAAAGGAAGGGAAATACCTCACCTTTACCTTGGCCCAAGAGGATTATGGCCTGGAGATTCTGAAGGTAAGGGAAATCATCGGCATGATGGAGATCACCGCAGTGCCCCAGACCCCGGAATACGTCAAAGGTGTGATCAATCTCCGGGGCCGGGTCATCCCGGTCATCGACCTGCGGCTTAAATTTGGGCTGGAAGCCGCAGAATATGGAGAACGCACCTGCATCATCGTGGTGGAAGTGCAAAGTGAGGTAGGGCCGGTACAAATGGGAGTGGTGGTGGACTCGGTCTCAGAGGTTTTGAACATCAATGGGGACGACATTGAACCTGCCCCCTCCTTCGGGACGCGGTTGAAGAACCAGTTCATCCTGGGCATCGCCAAGGCCAAAGGGACCATCAAGATCTTGCTGGATATCGACCGCGTGCTGACCAGCGAAGAAATAACCGGAATAGATAGCCTCGGGGGATAAGAGGTTAGCAAGGACGCGATGGCACACTTTGCCTGGGGAAAGACCCGGCAGACCAAAGTAGAGCAGGAGGGCAGCGCCCCCGGCCTCGGTTTGATCATGCCGGATATCACCGATGCTGAATTCAACCAGTTAAGCCAACTGGTTTACCAGCATGCCGGTATTCATTTGCCTCCGCAGAAAAAGGAGCTGGTGCGTTCCCGTCTGACCAAATTCCTCAGGAGCCGGAAGCTGGCCAGCTTCCACGAGTACTACCAGGCGGTGCTCAAGGACACCACCGGACTGGAACTCATCAATCTCCTGGATGCCATCTCCACCAACATGACGGCATTCTGGAGGGAACCTAAGCATTTCGAGTTCTTGGGCCAGGAATTGCTGCCGACGTTACAGCAAAAGTGTAAGAGGACGCCGCAATGGCGTTTCTGGAGCGCCGGGTGTTCCAGCGGCGAAGAGCCCTACACCATGGCCATGGTCCTGTTGAACGCCATGGCTAACAAGGATCTGACCGCGGTCAAGATTTATGCCTCGGATATCAATACCCAGGTATTGAACCAGGCCCAGCGGGGCATCTATCCTCTGAGCCGGGTAGAACCCTTGTCCCCGGAGTGGCGGCGGCGGTATTTCCAAAAAGGGGTGAACCAGTTTGAAGGGTACGTGCGGGTGAAACCCGAAGTGAAACAACTGGTAGAATTCTTCCGATTGAACCTGATGGACCACTTCCCCTTCAAACAGGAGTTTGACGTTATCTTTTGCCGCAATGTCATGATCTATTTTGAGAAAGGGACGCAGACAGAATTGGTAAACAAATTTTATCAGTGCCTCAAACCTAACGGTTATCTGTTTATTGGTCACTCGGAGAGCTTGTGCAACATCAGCCATCAGTTTGCGTACGTCAAGCCAACCATCTATCGGAAGTAGGGGCCCGTAGGATGCAAATAGTGGTGGGCGTCGCCGAGATGAAGGTCAGCAACCAGCAGGAACACGTAGTTATCACCCATGCTCTGGGTTCCTGCATCGGCGTGGCGATTTATGATCCCCTGGTCAAGGTGGGGGGGCTCCTCCATTATATGCTGCCGGATTCCGCTTTGGATGAAGAAAAAGGCCGGGAAAACCCGTTTATGTTTGCCGACACCGGCATCCCCAGGCTCTTCAAGGAATGCTACAAACTGGGGGCGTTAAAGCAGCGCATGCTGGTGAAAGTGGCCGGGGGCAGCCAGGTACTGGGAGGACCGGAGCATTTCAATATCGGCCGGCGTAACTACGCGGCCTTGCGTAAGATCTTTCTGAAGAACAATGTCCTGATTGGCAAGGAAGACGTGGGGGGGACCAAAGCCAGGACCATGTACCTGGAGATCGCCACCGGCAAGGTTTGGGTGAAGATCATTGGTCAAAACCAGACGATCATAGAGCTATAGGAGAACAGGGCCATGAGCCTGGTGCCGCAAGTCCTTCGATCATTGAAAAATTTACCGCCATTCCCCATGGTGGCCCAACGCACATTGCTTTTGCTCAATAAACCGGAGGTCAGTATCCAGGAATTGGTGGAGGTAGTGAAGTTTGACCCGGCCATTACCGCCAACATCCTGCGTATCAGCAATTCCGCTTACTTCGGCTTGCGCCGGGAGATTCACTCACTACATCAAGCCCTGCTCCTCCTGGGAACTCAAGAGCTGCTAAAAATCATCATCGCCAGTGGGGCCACCCGGGTATTTGCCGCGCCCACCCCCGGCTATTTTACCGAACGCCAGGGTTTATGGCGGCATTCCGTAAGCTGCGGCTTGATGGTGGACGTCCTGTGCCGGGAGCTCTCACTGCCGGATCAGGCCACGGGATTTACCGCGGGGTTGATGCACGACATTGGCAAAGTGGTACTGAGCCTCTTTGTGGAGCAAAAATTCCACGAAATCATGGAGGTCGTGGAAAAGCAGGGCGTCTCTTTCCAGGCCGCGGAAAAGATCATCCTGGGAGTAGACCATGCAGAAATGGGAGGAGAAATGGCCCGCATGTGGGATTTCCCCGACCGCCTGCGGCTGGCCATCACCTATCATCACCTGGACAAACCTGAAGCCTATACCGACGACCTGATTTTGCTTGTTTACCTGGCCGACATCTTGTGTTTGATGTTCGGCCAAGATCTGGGGACGGACGGCCTGGCTTATACCGGCTATCCCGAAGTGCTGCGCCATTTTCACCTGCGGGAAAAGAACTTGCAAAGAGTCTTGTTGCAATTTGGCAGTGCTTGGGATGAGGCGCAAGTTCTCTTCGGCCTAATGGGACAAAAAGATGGCATACAACGTGCTAATCGTGGATGACTCAGCCACCATGCGGGCCTTGATCCGCAAGGTGCTGATGATTTCCGGCTTCGACATCGGTGAGTGTTATGAATGTGGTAACGGTCGGGAAGCCCTGGACATCCTGGAGAATAGTTGGGTGGATATTATCCTTTCGGACATACATATGCCGGAAATGGACGGCGTCGCCATGGTGAAAGAATTAAAAAAGCACCAAATGTGGCGCCACATCCCCGTGGTCCTGATCACCACCGAGGCCCGGCCGGATGTTATCCAACCTTTCCTGAATCTCGGGGTCCAGGATTATATCCAGAAACCTTTCCGCCCGGAAACCATCAGGCAGAAGCTAACCGGAATCTTAGGGGAGGCCCGCACCACCGATGCTAGCGAAATTGAAAGCTGCGACTTTTGAAGTATTGGAGACCATGTTTTTCCTTTTTCCGGAAAGCCTGGAAGAGGGGGAGTTCCTGCGCTCCCGAGGGCCGTTTCTCCGCTCTTCGGTCACCATCGCCGGTCCCCAATCCATTCGCATCGGCTTACAAGTGCCCCAGAGCCTGGCCCGCAAAATGGCCGCCAATTTTCTCGGCGCCAACGAAGACGAAATTTCCCAAGCGGAAATGGAAGATATCCTCAAAGAGACCTGCAATATGCTGGCCGGCTCTTTCCTCAGCAAGTTGGAAGCCTCAGCCGCGTTTAAGCTGCAAACTCCGGTAATCCAGGTGTTTCCAGATGGGGAGCAGAAGAAATCCAAGCCCGAGAAAAGTCTGCGCTTTGAGGTGGAAGAAGAACTCTTAGAACTATTTGTGGAGAAGGGGTAGCTGGGTATGGCCAAAACTAAAGTTCTGGTGGTGGATGATTCCGCCATCGTCCGTAAAATCTTCACCGATCTGATTTCCCGGGAGCCTGATCTGGAGGTGGTGGGAGTCGCTCCTGATCCTTATGTGGCCCGGGATAAGATCGTCCATACCCGTCCGGACGTGGTGACTTTGGATATCGAAATGCCCCGCATGGACGGCCTGACTTTCTTGAAGAAGCTGATGCATTATTTCCCTCTGCCGGTGATCATCGTCTCTTCCCTGACCCCGAAGGGCAGCCAGATGGCCCTGGAAGCCATGGAATACGGGGCGGTGGAAGTCTTGGCCAAGCCGGGCAGCGCCTATACCGTGGGCGACCTGGGGGTCCAACTGATAGAAAAAATCCGGGCCGCGGCCCAGATCAGGTATCTGAAAAGCTTTGATAAGGACAATAATTCGGACCAGCCCATCGGCACCATTGCACCCTTGGCCCAGACTTCCCAAAAAATCATTGCCATCGGCGCCTCCACCGGGGGCACGGAGGCCATCAAAGAGGTCCTGCTGCGCCTCCCTTCCAACAGCCCGGGGCTGGTAATTGTGCAGCATATGCCCCCCAAATTCACCTCCGCCTTCGCGGCCCGGCTCGACGGGATGTGTGCCCTGGAAGTCAAGGAAGCCCAGGATGGGGACTCGGTGCTGACCGGCCAGGCTCTTATCGCTCCCGGCGCTTTTCATATGCTGCTCCGTAGGAGCGGCGCCCGCTATTATGTCCAGGTGAAAGACGGCCCCCTGGTGCATCACCAGCGTCCCAGTGTGGATGTGCTCTTCAATTCTGCGGCCCAAACCGCAGGGTCCAATGCCATCGGGGTTATTTTGACCGGCATGGGCGCGGACGGCGCGGACGGTCTGCTGGCCATGAAAGAACAGGGCGCATATACCATTGCCCAGGACGAGGCCTCCTGCGTCGTCTTTGGCATGCCCAAGGAAGCCATCAAGAAAGGCGCGGTCCATAAGGTGATGCCTCTGCGCCGCATCCCCGAGGAAATCCGGCGCCACCTCTCCTGATTGCAGGTCCAGGTTTGCCACCCTCCTCTTCCCCGAGCTTTCTTTTCCGTCATGACCTTATTGACAAGGCCGGGCAGGGGCAGTAAATTTAAACGATATGAGCCGCATGCGGCTTAACCCGAGTCTCGGGCTCTATCCACGGATTCACACCTCTTTATCGGGATTAATAATTTGCTGAAACTGGTAGCCTTCGATTGCGACGGGGTGCTGTTCGACTCCCGCCAAGCCAATATTGCTTTTTACAATAGCATCCTGGATCAATTCGGCCAGCCGCGCCTGGACGCGGCGGCCACGGATTTCGTGCACAGCCACACGGTTTTCGGATCTCTGGAATACTTGTTCCGGCACTATCCCGACCTCAATGCGGTCTTGGAGTATACCCGCAGCCTGGATTACCAGCCGTTTATTCCCATGATGGTGGAAGAGCCCCACCTGCGGGAGTTCCTGCAGTTTTTGCGGCCCCGGTTTACCCGGGCCCTGGCCACCAACCGCACCACCACCACCGGCGCGGTGCTGAAGTATCACCGGCTGGAGGATCAATTCGACCTGGTGATTTCGGCCCAGGATGTGCGCCATCCGAAGCCGCACCCGGAGTCCTTCTGGCGCATTTTGGAGTTTTTTGCCCTCACCCCCGAGCAAACCATCTTTATCGGCGATTCCCGGGTGGATGAAGAATTCGCCCGCAATGCCGGGGTGCCCCTGGTGGCTTACCGCAACCCGGAGTTGCAGGCTGACTTTCACCTGGATTCCTTCGCCGATGCGCCGGCCTTGATCACCGCCTTGGCCGCCGGGAAAAGCGGCTGCCTGGAGGAAAAGAAAGTTCCTAATTTTCTGCAAAAGCAGGAAACGGAGTATATGAATAACAGCAAAGCCGTAAAAGGAGAACGGCCATGAAAAAGTATCAATGTGAGGTGTGCGGTTACATTTACGATCCCGCCCAAGGGGATCCGGACAACAACATTCCACCCAACACCCCTTTTGAGAACCTGCCGGCGGACTGGGTCTGTCCCATCTGCGGGGCTACAAAAGACCAGTTTTCTCCGGTGGATTAACCCCTTCCCCATGTTTGGGAGAAAAATTGCAGGCACTAGGATATGGCCTCGATGGCGCTCAACAACCAAGATAAAAGTCAGCAGAATAACCTGAAAAAACCCTTCTGGCGGGAATATGGCGAAGCTTTGGTGATCGCCCTGGTCCTGGCCATGGTCATCCGGGCCTTTGTGGTGCAGGCCTTCTCCATTCCCTCCGGCTCCATGATCCCCACCCTCCTGGTGGGTGATTACCTGTTGGTGAATAAGTTCAGTTACGGCATCCGCAACCCCTTCTCCAACAAGGTCATGATCCCCACCTGGAAGCCACAGCGGGGAGACGTGGTGGTCTTTATCTTTCCCCAGGACCCCTCCAAGGACTATATCAAACGGCTGATCGGGCTCCCGGGAGACCGGATTCAGATCATTAACAAAAAAGTCTATGTCAACGGTGAACTTTATCAGGTGCCCCAGGCCCGTTTTACTGATAATGAGCTCATTCCCGCCAACCAATCCCCCCGGGACAATTTCGGTCCGGTGGTGGTGCCCAAGGACTCCTATTTTTTCATGGGGGACAACCGGGACCAGAGTTATGACAGCCGCTTCTGGGGCTTCGTGCCCATGAAAGACCTGCGGGGTAAGGCTGAAGTGATCTACTTTTCCTGGGAGGGTTCTGACCATCAACCGCTTTACCAGGCCTTTGCGGGCGGCCTCAAGGGCTTGCTCACCCATATGTCCTGGGATGCGGGCAGCTTCAAGTTGCGCTGGCAGCGCCTGGGCAAGTTGATCCATTAAAGGCAGCTTTATAGCTCCAAAAAGGGTGCTAATGACTATTCCCCGCATGACCGTTATCACTCTCGGGGTCACGGACCTGGTGAGGGCCACCGGCTTCTACCAGGCGGTTTTCGGTATCAGCCCCAACTCCGATTATGAAGGGGTCTCGTTTTTCGAGCTGCCCGGGGTCTGGCTGGCGCTCTATCCGGTGGATAAGCTGGCCGCAGACATCTCCCCCCAATTGTCTCCCGAGCGTAGTGGTTTCAGTGGCATAACCCTGGCGTACAACGCCCGCAGCCAGGACGAAATCATTGCCATTTTCGAGAAGGTCAGGACTGCGGGCGCGTCTATCGTCAAACCACCGCAAGACACCTTCTGGGGTGGTTTTAGCGGCTACTTCTCTGATTTGGACGGCTATTACTGGGAAGTGGTTTGGGGTCCGATGTTTGACTTTGCTCCTGACGGTTCTTTACGCTTCAAAAAATAACGAGCAGAACGTTATCGCTCCATCAGTAAAGGGAAGGGTTTGAGGGCCGGCTGGTCCTCAGGGAACTTATCAATTAAAGTTTTGAGTTCCAGGTTCCAAGTTGCAAAGTTTTTGAAAAATTAACTTTGAACTTGGAACCTGGAACTATTTTTTATCCTGAACCAAACATGAGCTGGCAGTGGATTCGAAAATAATATTATTGAAGAACCATCAGAGCTATGACAGCCGGTTTTGGGGATTTGTCCCCCTCGATTTCATCCGGGGCAAAGCACTATATGTTTATTTTTCCCGGGATCGGGAAAACTCCAGGATACGTTGGGAAAGAATCGGCATAGCCATCAAATTAGCCGGGGAATTTTAGAGCAATTTAAGATGCCGAACAACGGAGCCAAGCGCGCCACGATTCTGGCCGCCTTGCTTTTTCTGATTCTTCCCGTGGCCAATTGCGGATTGGCTGGGCCGAATCCTATCATAGTTTTTTGTTCCCCGGATGCGCCCCGGATGCGCCAGGCCCTCGCCGGTCTGGAAGCTTCTTTGGGGCAGGGTAAACTGGAAGTAGTCTGCGTCCCCGAGCTCGGGGGCCAAGCCGAAGAAGAGTTGCGCCGGGTGCGGGCGCGCCATCCCCGGCTGCTGATGGTCCTGGGCACTCCGGCCCTGCTCCGGGTGGCCCCGGTGGAAAAACGCGTGCCCGTGGTCTTTGCGTTGGTGGCCAATCCCTATTTCACCACCGCCGCGTACGAACCGGAGCATCCGGAGATTCACCAGGAAAACATTACCGGCATCGCCTCCCCGCCCCCTCTGGATGCGGCCCTGGAGCAGGGAGCCGCCATCTGCGGCGGCGGTCCCTGGGGCCTGCTCTACGACCCGGATGACGGGGTGGCGGTGGATCTTAAAGAGCGCTTTCAGAAAGAGGCCCCCGCCCGGGGGATCAGCCCCTTGACTGCGGCTGCCACTGATGCCGCCGGGGATCGCCGGGCCCTGGAGCGCCTGCTGGCCCGGGGGGCCAGGGTGATCTATCTCCCCCCCGCGCCCAGCGCCGGGCGTTATGCGCCCCTGCTCCTGGAGTGGGGTAAGAAACAAAGGGTGGTGGTGGTGAGCGGCCACCCGGAATTCCACCAGGGAGCGCTGCTGTGGGTGGCCCTGGATTACCGCCGCCTGGGAGAGGAAGCCGGGGCCCTGGCCCGGCGGGTCCTGAACGGTGAGGCGCCGGCCAAAATTCCCATTGCGGAACAGGCCCCGATTAAGGTACAAGTGGACGAGCGGCTGCTGCGACGCTGGAGCGGGTACCCGCCGTCCCAATTTAAAGAATTCTCACGCAAAGATGCAAATAAGATTTCACGCAAAGACGCCAAGATGGAAAATTTTTAGTATTCTCGTTCCCAAGCTGAGCTTGGGAACGCACTTGGACCCGAAGCTTGGCTTGGGAACTCGATTAATTACTTTGAACCTTGAACTTTGAACTATTATCACTCAGCTCCTCCTGGAGGACTCGCATGACTTTGACCCGAAAGTTGGACCCCGCGGCCTGGCAGCCGGAAATAGAAATCGTCTCTTACCGGCTGGATAATGGTTTGCAGTTGTTCGTGCTGCCCGATGCCCGGGTGCCCATGGTCTCCCTGCAGCTCCATTACCACGTGGGCTCCCGCTATGAGCTCCAGGGCATCACCGGCATCAGCCATCTTTTTGAACACCTGATGTTCCGGGGCTCGGAGACCCTGGGGCCGGAAGAATTCTCCCGCATCCTCCAGGCCAAGGGCGGGGAGATCAACGCCTTCACCACCCGGGATCATACCTCCTATTTCGAAAACCTGCCCGCGGAGCACCTGGAACTGGGTCTTAAGTTAGAGGCAGACCGCCTGGCGAATCTCAAGCTGAATGAAGAGAATTTCCAGACCGAGCTCCAGGTGGTCATCAGCGAACGGAAACTCCGCTCCGTGGACAGTCCCTTCGGTCTGCTCCTGGAGCAGCTCTTTGCCACGGCTTATACCCAGCATCCTTACCAGTGGCCGGTAATCGGCTGGGACCAGGACCTCAAGCGTATGGGTTTGCGGGAATGCCTGTCCTATTACCGGACCTATTATCACCCCGGCAATCTGTCAGTGGTCATTGCCGGGGACGTCAAGCCGGATGCGGCCCGGGACCTGGTGGACCGGCACCTGGGGCAAATCCCCAGTCCCGGGGCCCCGCTCCCCCTGAAAGTTAAGGAGCCGCCCCAGCGGGGTGAGCGCCGGGCGGTGCTGAAAAAGGTGGCCCAGGTGGAGGCCCTGTTCGCCGGGTTTCATATCGTCGGCATGGATCACCCGGACATCTATCCCCTGGCGCTCCTGTCGATTATCCTCTCCGGGGGGAAATCCTCCCGCTTCTACCAGGAGTTCGTGCGGCCGGGCCGGGCGGTGGAGATGGAGGCGGAGATCGCGCCGCCCCCGTGGACCAGCGAAGACGCAGACCTGATGGTCTTGACCGCCATTGCCGCCCCCGGGCAACCTTTGCCCCAACTCGAAGAAGACCTGTGGGCCGCGCTGGCCCGGTTCCATCAAGACGGCGCCCGGCCGGAAGAACTGGCCCGGGCCAAGAAACTGCTCCGGGCCCAGGCCGCGCGGGGCCTGGCCCAGAATTTCTACCGGGGCCTGCTGGTGGGCCTCTTCCATCTGAAAACCGGTGATGCCGGCCGGGTCAACCAGCTGCTCAAGCTTTACGAGGCGGTGACCCTGGAGGACTTGCAAAGGGTGGCCCAACAATACTTGCGTCAAGACAACCGCACCACCGTAACCTTGAAACCCGTGTCCCCCGAAGAAAGCCAGGCCCTGGGGGAGATGGTTTAGTCAGTGATCAGTGATCAGTAGTCAGTGATCAGTAAAAGCTAAACCATGGGAAGTTGTCATTGGTGGCCTTGAATAATCGGCTTATTATGAGATCGATGATCTTGAAATTAATAATAATCTGCTCTTTAATGGCGGGCCTTTTGGCTTTTTGTCCCAGGCTGCCTTCCGTGGACCAGATATTTCCCCCGCCGGTAATTCATCAGGTGCAGCCGGCTTTGGCGCCACCGGGGGTGAAGCATTTAGCGAAAGTAGAAGACCTGGTTTTTGCATTGACCAACCAGGCCAGGCAGGCCAGAGGGCTGGCCCCTTTGGCCAAAGATGAGGAGCTGCGGCAAACGGCCCGGGCTTATAGCGATGACATGCTGGTGCGGCAGTTCTTTGATCATACCACGCCCGATGGTATCTCCTTTGATGAACGCATCTCCGACCACTATTCCCACCGGTTCTATGTGGTGGGGGAAAATATTTGGAGCGCGTTCGGCTATAATCCTGCCAGAGCGCAGCAGGTTGCCCAAGAAATCTTGGATTCCTGGATGACCAGCCCCGGCCATCGGGCCAATCTCCTCAGCCCCGATTATACCCATTTAGGGGTGGGGGTCTCAGCCCGCCAGCATTCGATTCGAGCCACCCAGGAATTTGTGGGGAAGTCTAAGGCCTTCAACTTTAGGGAAGTAATCACTCATATCAAGGCGAAAGTTTCAAGTTCCTGGTTCCCAGTTCGAAGTTGAGCTTCGAACCTCTAACCTGGAACTTTGAACTTTGAACCTTGAACTGAAAATAAGGATTAACGCCATGGCAGGATATGTTCCGGAGATTCAACAGGCGGTTTTGCCCGGGGGGTTGCGTTTTTTGGGAGTGGAGTATGACCGGGTCCCCTGGGTGAGCATCACTTTTATGGCCAAACGGGGCAGCGAAGCTGATCCTCCTGGCAAAGCGGGGGTGGCGGACTGTGCCGCGGAGATGCTCACCCTGGGCACCGGGAAGCGCTCCCAATTGGAGCTGGCCACGGATATCGAAGCCCGGGGAGCGTCCCTGTCTTCCCGGAGCGGTTGGGACGCCACCATTGTGGGCCTGGAAGGGTTGGCCGAGGACTTCCCGGAGCTCATGGCCACCCTGGCGGAGATCGTGCAGACGCCGGCGTTTCCGGCCGAGGAGTTCCCCCTGCTCCAGGAGAGGCGCCGCGCGGAGCTGGCCCACCTGCTGGACGATCCCCGGGAAGTCGCGAATCGCCGTTTTACCCGCCTCTTTTTCGGTGACGCGCCTTATGGCCATCCTCCGACCGGGGACCTGGAGACCCTGAAAAACATCGGCCTCACTGACCTGCAGGACTTTTACCGCCGGGAATTCACCCCGGCGGACTCCACTCTGGTGGTGGTGGGCATGTCGTCTTTTGCCCGGATGACGGAGGAAGCCGGGAAAGCCTGGCAGGGGTGGCAGGGCGGCGGCCCGGCCAGTGCGCCTTACACCCGGGCGCCGGAGCGGCTTTGCTCTCCCGGTCTTTATCTGCTGGACCGCCCGGATCTGACCCAGAGCGAAATCCGTCTGGGGCACCTGGGCTTGCCCCGGTCCCACCCGGATTACTTTGCCCTGCGGCTGGTGAACTACATTTTGGGGGAAGGTGGATTTTCCTCCCGGCTGATGAGCAGGATCCGCTCCGACCTGGGGTGCACTTACGGCATCCGCAGCACCTTCCACTTCCGCCGGGCGCCCGGCCCTTTTGTGATCAGCACCTTTACTCCCGCGGCCCAAACCGCGCTGGTGGTCAAAGAGATCAAAGCCGTGGTGCAAGAGGTCAAGGAAGCCGGCGTTACCGAGCAGGAACTGGCCGAGGCCCAGAGCTATTATGTGGGGCACTTTCCCCTGGGGCTGGAGACCGCGCGGCAGATCGGCAGCCGGGTGGTGTCCATGGATCTTTATGATCTGGGCTGGGATTATCTCCAGCAATACCGGCAGCGCATCCAGGAAGTCACCCCGGACGCGGCCCGGGAAGCGGCCCGGAAGCATTTGCAGCCGGACTCCCTGACGGCGCTGGTGGTGGGGCCCGCGGCCCTATGCGCCAAGGACCTGGAGGCCCTAGGGCCCGTGGAGATAATTGCCCAAAATTAAGTCCATATTTTTTAGTTGACAAATCGCTTGTGATGTTATGAGATAGGAAAGATTTTGTGAAAAAAAGGATAAGCCCTTTGAAGACCATTAAGAGAGGGAGGAGAGTTTCATGTCCGATACCCCACTGTTAGACAAACTAGAAACCGGACCATGGCCCAGCTTCGTGAAGGATTTGAAGCGGGCGGCCGCAAGAAAGCCCGCGGCCAAGGATTTACTGCGGCAATTGGATCGCTCCTATAAGGACAAGATCACCCACTGGAAACACGGCGGCATCGTGGGCGTCCTGGGTTACGGCTCCGGCATCATCGGCCGTTACTCCGACCTGCCGGACGAATTCCCCGGCGTCGAACACTTCCACACCGTCCGCGTCAACCAGCCCTCAGGCTGGTTCTATACCACTAAGGCCCTGCGGGACCTGTGTGACATTTGGGACCGGCACGGCTCCAGCATCCTGAACGTGCACGGCTCCACCGGTGACATGGTCTTTTTGGGCACCACCACCGATGAACTGGAACCCTGCTTTGCCGAACTGACCGCCAAGGGTTGGGATCTGGGCGGCTCCGGCTCCGCCATGCGGACCCCCAGCTGCTGCCTGGGCAAAGCCCGGTGCGAATACGCCTGCTATGACACCATGGACCTGTGCTACCAGCTCACGCAGGAATTCCAGTTCGATATGCACCGTCCGTCCTTCCCGTATAAGTACAAGATCAAATGCTCCGGTTGCCCCAATGACTGCGTGGCCTCCGTGGCCCGGGCCGACCTGAGTGTCATCGGCGTCTGGAAGGACGACATCCGCATCGACCAGGCGGCAGTGAAGGCCTATGCCGGCGGCGAACTGAAACCCAGGGGCGGCGGCTCTCCTTATGCCAAGCTGGATGTCAAGGCCGACGTCACCGACCTGTGCCCCACCGCCTGCATGAAGTATGACGGCGGCAAGCTGACCATCGACAACAAGAACTGCAACCATTGCATGCACTGCATCAGCTTAATGCCTCAGGCCCTGCGCATCGGCACCGAGACCGGCGCCACCCTGCTTCAGGGCTCCCACGCCCCCATCCTGGAAGGCGCCCAGATGAGCTGGGTCATCGTGCCCTTTATGCCCATGGAAGCCCCCTATGATGAGATCAAAGAGCTGATCGCCGCCATTCACGAGTGGTGGTCGGAAAACGGCAAGAACCGGGAGCGCGTGGGCGAATTGATGCTGCGCTTAGGGATGCGGAGCTTCTTCAAGGCCGTGGGCCTGGAACCCCCTGCCCAGACCGTCCGGACTCCCCGTGCCAACCCCTTCTTCTTCTGGCATGCGGAAGACTTCGAGGCCGAGGCTGCTGGCCGCAAGTACATCAAACTATAAGCAATCTCCATTAGGCCCTCTTTCGCCTAATGCCGAAATACTACAGGAGGAGAAGGAAAAATGGCTGAACGTGTCACTGATATTGGCCCTCCACATTTTGATCAATTCTTGCCCCCGGTCATCAAAGACAACTACGGCAAGTGGAAATATCATGAAATCCTGGAGCCCGGCGTGCTGATGCACGTGTCCGAATCCGGCGCCAAGATTTTCTCCGTCCGGGGCGGTTCCGCCCGCCTGGTAACCACCGATTTCGTCAAAGAACTGTGCGATATCGCCGACAAATTCTGCGACGGCTATATGCGTTTCACCAGCCGGAACAACGTTGAGTTCCTGCTCACCGACCAGAGCAAGATCGCCGGCGTCAAGGATGCCTGCAAAAAAATCGGTGTGCCCATTGGCGCCACCGGGCACTCGTTGAGCAACATCGTCCACACCCAGGGTTGGGTCCACTGCCATACCCCGGCCATCGACGCCTCCGGCATCGTCAAGTCCGTGATGGACGATCTGTATGAATACTTCGGCAGCCATAAGCTGCCGGCCCAGGTGCGTATCGCCCTGGCCTGCTGCCTGAACATGTGCGGCGCGGTGCACTGCTCCGACATCGCCATCCTGGGCATCCACCGCACCCCGCCCAAGGTGGCCCACGAAAAACTGCGCCATCTGTGCGAAATCCCCACCACCATCTCTGCTTGCCCCACCGGCGCTATCCGCCCGCATCCGGACAAGAACCTGAAGAGCGTGGTGATCAACGAAGAGCGCTGCATGTACTGCGGCAACTGCTACACCATGTGCCCGGCCCTGCCGGTGTTCGATGCTCAAAAAGGCGGCGTGGCCCTGCTGGTAGGCGGTAAGGTCTCCAACTCCAAGACCCCGCCCATGTTCTCCAAGCTGGCGGTGCCCTATCTGCCCAATAATCCTCCCCGGTGGCCGGAAGTTACCCAGGCCATCCGCAAGATTCTCACCAAGTACGCCGAAGGCGCCAACAAGTGGGAACGCGTGGGCGAGTGGGTCGAGCGTATCGGTTGGGAAAAATTCTTCGAGGTTTGCGAAATCCCCTTCACCTTCCAGCACATTGACGACTACCGTTGGGCTTATGACACCTACCGGACGTCGATGCATTTTAAATTCTAGGCAGGTGGGATAAATGGCACTTTCTAAAGAAGAGTTGGTGGAATTCATTTACCAGTTGGTGCTCAAGGCTCAGGGCAAGAAACAGCTTAAAGCCATGGACCTTCAGAAAGCCGTGCTCAAAGAGCATCCTGATCAGGACAAGACCATGGTCAAGTTCGCCATCAAGGAGCTGATTGACACCGGCCGCTGTGTCTACACCTACTTCGGTGGAAGCTTCGTCGAAATTCCCCACGAAGAAGGCGCCGCAAAGCATTGATGAATCAGCCCTGTCCCCGGCTGCTGCTGGCAGCTCTCCGGGGCGGGGCTGGCAAGACCACCCTGACTCTGGGGCTTCTGGCCGCCTGGCGCGACCAGGGGCGACGTCTGGTCCCTTTCAAGAAGGGGCCAGACTATATCGACCCCGCCTGGCACGCCCTGGCTGCCGGCTGCCCCAGTCATAATCTGGACCCCTTCCTGATGGAGGGGGACCAGATTATGGCCATGGTGGCCCGCCACGCCGCCCAGGCTGACGCCGTCCTGATAGAAGGCAATCGGGGTCTATATGACGGCCTGGACGCCGCGGGCACTTACAGTACCGCCGAGCTGGCCAAGTTCCTGAGCACCCCGGTGGTGCTGGTGGTGGACTGCACCATGCGCACCCGCACCACCGCGGCGATGGTGTTGGGGTGCCAGCATTTCGATCCGCAGACGCCCATCAGCGGTGTCATTCTCAACCAGATTGCCCGCCCGCGCCACGAATCCCTGATCCGCAGCACCATCGAACGCTACTGCGGCATCCCGGTGCTGGGCGCAATCCCGCGTCTGAAATGCGCCGTCTTCCCCGAGCGGCACATGGGGCTGGTGCCACCCCAGGAACACGCCACCGCCATCCGGGCGGTGACCACGGCCCGGGATCTGGCCCAAAGGTACCTGGACCTGGAGGGCCTCTGGCAGGTAGCCTCCCAGGCCCCTCCCCTGCCCATGCCGGTCATCCCGGCATCCCTTCCTGACCGGGATGATCCGGTTACCATCGCCATTAT
>JAKAGH010000228.1 GCA_021817645.1 Deltaproteobacteria bacterium | reverse complement strand
TTTCTCATCGATCAGGGCGATGGGGCCATGTTTCATCTCCCCGGCGGCATAACCTTCCGCATGGATATAGGATATTTCCTTGAGCTTTAGAGCCCCTTCCAGGGCTATGGGGTAATGCAGGCCCCGGCCCAGGTAGAGAAAGTTATGGGCGGTCATGTAGCGCCGGGCGAGTTCCCGGATTTCCTGATCGTTATCCAGGGTCTCCTGGACCCAGGTGGGCAGCTTTAGTAATTGCGCCAGACGCTGGCGCACCTCAGAGCGGTCGAGCCTCCCTAACTTCTGGGCCAGAAACAGAGCGATGAGATATAGAGCCACCAATTGGGTGGTGAAGGCCTTGGTGGAGGCCACGCCAATCTCCGGGCCCGCGTGGGTATAACAGACGCTGCCCGCGTCCCGGGCGATGCTGGAGCCCACCGCATTGACGATGGCCAGGGTCTTGGCTCCCAAAGCCTTGCCCGCGGAGAGGCCCGCCCGGGTGTCCGCGGTCTCCCCGGATTGGGAGATGGGGATGAGCAGGGTGCCTTCATCCACCAGGGGCTGGCGGTAGCGGAACTCGGAGCCCAGGTCCACCTCCACGGGCAGGCGGCAGAGACTTTCGATGATCTGCTTCCCCACCATGGCCGCATGGTAGGAAGTGCCGCAGGCCACCAGAAAGACCTTCTTCAGGCCCTGGATGTCCTCGGGGGTCAGGGAGATTTCCTCCAACATCACTTCCCCCAAATCCGGGTCAATACGGCCCCGAAAGGTATCGATCAAGGCCCGGGGCTGCTCGAAGATCTCCTTTTGCATGAAATGCTTGTAACCCGCCTTCTCCGCCATGGCCGGGCTCCAATTGATCTGGTTGACCGGCCGTGAAAGCTTCTCCCCCTCCTGATCCAGGAGCAGATATTCACCATCCCGCACCACCACCAGGTCGTGGTCTTCCAGGAAGATCACCCGCCGGGTGTAAGGGAGAATGGCCGGGATGTCCGAAGCCAGGAAATATTCCCCTTCCCCCAGGCCCAGGATCAGAGGGCTCTCTTTGCGGGCGGCCACCAACATACGGGGCTCTTGGGCATTGATGATTACCAGGGCATAAGACCCCTTAATCTCCTGGAGGGTCTGGCGCACCGCGTCCAGGTAAGCCGCACCCTGCTGCAGGTGCTTGACAATGAGGTGAGAGACGATCTCGGTGTCCGTCTCCGACGCGAAGCGGTGTCCTTCTTTAAGCAACTGCTCTTTGAGCTCCAGGTAGTTTTCGATGATGCCGTTGTGGACCACCGCGATCTCCCCCACCTGATGGGGATGGGCGTTGGCCTCGGAGGGGCGGCCGTGGGTGGCCCAGCGGGTGTGGCCGATGCCGACCTGGCCGGGGAGGGGCTCCTGGCGCAGCCGGTTTTCCAATTCCTTCAACTTCCCCAGGCTGCGCCGGATGGCCAGGCCGCCATTACCGATGACCGCCATACCCGCGGAATCGTAGCCCCGATATTCCAAACGTTTCAGGCCGTCCAGGATAATGGGCATAGCCTCCTGGGGGCCTAAATATCCGATAATGCCGCACATAGTTACCTCAAATTCCTATTGATGAGAATTAATCATGCTTGGTTTGGTTTTATTTTCCTGATTGGCTGCAGGCTTCTCCCAATGCCAATGCCAGGGTTCAAATGAGATTCCCTGTTGATTGCCCCTGGGGTAAGAAAGATGGAAGTGGTATTCCCGGGCATGCTGCAGCAGCCACTGATACTCGGGCAGCCGCTCGAAGTCCTCCGCGGTCTGCCCCGGGTTCTCCCCACTGATGCCGTCGGCGTTGATAAAGTCCAGGGCATTATTGACCGGATCACCATGTTCGCTGTAACCGGGGAATGCGACCAGGCGGGCGGTTTCCTGCAAGGAGTATTGGTGGTTCCTGACCAAATAAAAGAGGAACAGGTAGGCCTGCATCCCCGGGGAACGATAGCCGCTCTCGATGAAGAGTTCCCGGCCCAGCTCCCGGCGCATCTGCGCCATCATTCTCTGGTAATCGTTATAAGAGGCCTCCGGGCAGTATTGGCTGCAGGTATACTTCTCCCGGCCTTGCAGCAGATAAGTCCGGGGGGCAATCTTGACCAGGTTAGCTGGCTTCTCCAGGGTGTGGAATGGCCCCTTGAAGCCCAGTTCCCCCGGCGGGATGGCAAAAATGCGCCGCACCACCATTTTCTCAAGAAAATTCAGATGTCCCAGCAGATAGTCATAATCCACCAGGGCCCGCTTCTCATCCGGCAAAATCTCCACCTGTTTTTCCCATTGGGCCACCACCGCCCCCACCACATAGCGCTGCATGAAGTTCAGACGGTCATAATTGGGTGGAGCCCAGAGTGCATGGCCGCAAATCAGCAGGATCGCCGGCGCCAGTCCCAGGATCGCCAGAAAAGGAAGCCGGCCCTTTCTCCTAGCAGATACCGACACGCCGCTTAACTACCTTCTTCCTTCTTCTTAACGATGAACCGCCGCTCCCGGTTCTCCTGCCGGGCCCGGGAGACCCCCAGTTGGCCGGGGGGCACGTCCTTGGTGATGGTGGAGCCCGCGCCCACGTATGCGCCTTTGCCGATGGTCACCGGGGCCACCAGCGCGGTATTGCTGCCGATGAAGACCCCCTCTTCGATGATGGTTTTATGCTTCTGCGCACCGTCGTAATTACAGGTAATGGTGCCCGCGCCCACGTTGGTGCCCGGGCCCACGTCCGCGTCCCCCAGGTAGGTAAGGTGACCGGCCTTAACCCCTTCGTGGAGCACCGATTTTTTCACCTCTACGAAATTGCCCACGTGCACCCCCGGGCGCAGGTCGCTCAAGGGCCGGAGATGGGCAAAGGGCCCCAGATCCGCACCTTCCCCCACGCGGCTCTGGGTGATGACACAGCCCATCTTGATATGGACCCTATTTTCCAGAATCGAGTCCTCGATCCTCACGGTGGATTCAATGAGGCAGTTCTCGCCGATGACGGTCTTGCCCTGAAGGTAGACATTGGGATAGATCACCGTGTCCCGGCCGATGCTCACCAGGGGCTCGATATAAGTGGCTTCCGGGTCGATGAGGGTGACGCCCTGGTCCATGTGCCGGGCGTTGATTTTGCGCTTCACCGTCTGGGTGGCCGCGGCCAGCTCGGCCCGGCTGTTGATGCCCAGAAGGCTGTCCACATCCGGGTCGATGAGGGCCTCCACCGCCCGGCCCCGCTCCCGGGCGATGTGGATCAGGTCAGTGAGATAAATTTCCCCGGTAACCGGGCTCTTGGGGATTTTTTGTAAGGCTTCCCGGAGAAACGGCGTGTCGAAAGAATAAACCCCGGTATTGATCTCCCGGATGGCCAGAATCTCCGGGCGGTCTTTGGAATCTTTGGCTTGCAGCACCGCGGTCACCCGGCCCGCGGCGTCCCGCACCACCCGGCCGTAATGCAGGCCATCCGGCAGGGCCACCGTCTGAATGGTCACCGCGGCCCGGTGGTTTTTATGCAACTGGTGCAATGCGCCGATGCTTTCAGCGGAGATCAACGGCGCGTCGCCGCAGAGCACCATAACCTCTTGGGCTTCTGGGGGCACTGCGGCCATGGCCACCTGCACCGCGTGGCCGGTCCCCAGTTGGGGCTCCTGGACCACGAAGCGCACCGGGTATTCCTTCAAGGCCTCTTGGACCTTCTCAGCCTGATAACCCACCACCACCAGGATATCGCTGATTCCCAGATTGATAAGGGTATCCAACAGGCAGGCGATCATGGGCCGCCCCAGGATCTGGTGCAGCACCTTGGGGTGGCCGGATTTCATGCGGGTCCCCTGCCCCGCAGCCAGGATGACGGCGGTGATTTTGTCGTTTAACATCTTCATCCTTTAGTGTAATGCACTCTTTATGCCAGAAATATGCCTACTATGCATACAGTTAAGCGAGCTCATGAAGAACTTAAACATGAAACACATGAACTAAGTACTTAATTCTTTGAGATTTTATTCTATTTCCTTTTCTTCTAATCAACCTAAATGAGCTAAAAAATCTAAGATTAGAAATGCCCTGATTAAATAAGTTTTCCTTCCATATCTAAGATTTTCGCCATGCAATATTTTATGTCTGTTAAAATTAAAAGGAGTCTCTAATTTTCTTGCTTTTAATGATCTTTGAAATAAGATATCTAAAAATATGCTATCTGCAATATCATCTAACTTGTCAGGAAAAGCGATGACTTTTACTTTATTATATTTATCCTTTCTATCTTTGCTGTTATTATAGGTAATCCCTTTTGATTGTAGATAGTCTTCCCATACTCCATCAATTTGAGCAATTATAGCAGGTAAGACAACATTAGTCTGATTTATTTTTCTAGGTTTAGTCTCTTGTAACACGTAAATACAATCAATTATAATGTCTAACCTCTCTTTCATAATTCTCCCTTTCCATTCAATAGCCATCATTTCCAAATTTCGCCAGTTATCTAAAGAAAAATAATCAATAAAAAGCTTATTTATTGCTTTATCCTGCCGACCAGGTTTGATTGCTATCTCCATTAGTTCAAAAACTATTGGCATCGGAAGACTTGGGCTAACTAGCCATTTATACTTTTCTAAAATTGTAGCAGCCTTTTCTTCAGCAATTTTATACCGCTCTGCACCATCCTTAATAATTTTATTAATTTCACTTAAATATTTTCCTATCCCTTGGGAAATTATCAATCTTGATTGATTGACTATCTCATTAATATTATTTGTAAATTGTTCTTTAATTTGTGATACTGCTTTTACACATTCAGTAAATGGCCTGTATATCTCTCTACAATAAGCTTTGATATGCTCAGTAGAATCACCAATTTTTTTAAAATTATTGCTATCCATAGATCAAGTGAGCCTTTCCCCTGGTTCCCAACCTCTAACTTTGCGAGTGTCAAGGGGCATCGGAGGCTTTCCGGTTTTCAGGCAAAGCTGGAGCTTTGCCTGAAACTCTGGTTCCCAAGCCGGAGATAGGGAACCAGAGTTTAAAGCTACTTACCCCATCACCGCATAATCCACCGCCCGGGGATTATCCATCCGCTTGGAGGCATCCAAAATCTCCATTCCCACAATATTGCCGTCTTTGTTACAGTCAATGATCACGCCGGGCTTATCCTCATCGCTTTCCTCTATGGGAGTATTGCTAAAAATTATTCTCAGCGCATCCACTTCTGGATCATAAATTATCTTCATTGCTTATCTTTAATCAAAACATAATGATGCAAACGGTATCCCCACTCAGCGCGCAATTTTCCCTGATAAACCAGCCCGTCACCCTTTTCCCAAAGCCCGCAGGTGCTTTCAACCAGTCTTTTCTAATCCAGATGCCGCTGTCTCTTTTTCAATTGCTTAGAAGCCATTTCAAAACCTCTTTTTCTGTCATCCTGAACGCAGTGAAGGATCTCAACGCCTCGAAAATACGAGATTCTTCGCTGCGCTCAGAATGACAAATAATTGGAAATTTA
>JAKAGH010000227.1 GCA_021817645.1 Deltaproteobacteria bacterium | reverse complement strand
TAAGCCAACAGCATCTCGTGCATGGCCTTCCCTGCGGGCACCATGGGCATGACGCATTCCTCGGGTTCCACCCGGAAGTCCATAATCACCGGCTTGGGGGTCTCCAGGGCTTTTTGTATTACGGGCACCACTTCCTCGGGTTTGGTGGCTCTCAACCCCACCGCGCCGTAAGCCTCGGCCAGCTTGACAAAATCGGGGGCGCGCATGGGCGTGGAGCTGTAGCGCTTTTCGTAAAACAACTGCTGCCACTGGCGCACCATTCCCAGATAGGAGTTGTTTAAAATGGCGATCTTTACCGGCAGCTCGTTTTCCACCACCGTAATCAACTCCTGAATATTCATCTGGATGCTGCCGTCCCCGGCGATGTCGATGACCGTGGCCCCGGGTTTGGCCATCTGCACCCCCATAGCCGCAGGGAAGCCGTAGCCCATAACCCCCAAGCCGCCGGAGGTCATTAACTGCCGGGGGCGTTTGAACCGATAAAACTGCGCGGCCCACATCTGATTCTGGCCCACTTCAGTGGTGATATAAGCATCCCCCTTGGTCAACTCATAGAGCTTCTCCACCACGTACTGGGGCTTAATGACGGTGTCGCTCCAGGCGTAGGTGAGGGGGTGCTCTTTCTCCCAATCCTGGACGGTGTCCAGCCACTGACCCCGGACCGCGGCCCAATCCTTGGGAGGTTTATCTTGCAGCAGGTCATAGAGCTGGTGCAAGGCATCCTTGCAGTCGCCGACAATGGGGATGTCCACCGACACGTTTTTGCTGATGGAACTGGGGTCGATATCGATGTGGATGATCTTAGCATGGGGCGCGAATTCCGACAATTTGCCGGTGATGCGGTCATCGAAGCGGGCCCCCACCGCGATGAGAACGTCCGCTTCGGACACCGCCATATTGGCGCAATAGGTGCCGTGCATGCCCAGCATCCCCATCCACAGGGGGCTGTCGCCGGGGAAGCCCCCCAGCCCCATGAGAGTGCTGGTGACCGGAATCTGCATGGCTTCGGCGAACACCCGCAACTCCTCAGAAGCATTCGACAGGATAATGCCGCCCCCGGTATAAAGCACCGGTTTCTTGGCGCTCATGATCAGGTCCAGGGCCCGCTTCACCTGCCTGGGGTTGGCATGGTAGGTGGGCTGGTAGCTCCTGATTTTGATTTCCTTGGGGAAATCGGGGACCGTCCGGGCCTGGATGATGTCCTTGGGCAGGTCCACCAGCACCGGTCCGGGACGTCCGGAGCGGGCGATGTGAAAGGCCTCATGGATGGTATAGGCCAGCTGCTCGATGTCTTTGACCAGGTAATTGTGCTTGGTGCAGGGCCGGGTGATGCCCACAATGTCCACTTCCTGGAACGCGTCGTTGCCGATGAGCGCGGTGGGCACCTGGCCGGTAAAAACCACGATGGGGATGGAGTCCATGTAGGCCGAGGCGATCCCGGTCACGGTGTTGGTGGCGCCGGGGCCGGAAGTCACCAGGGCCACCCCCACCTTGGAGGAGGCCCGGGCATAGCCGTCCGCGGCATGGGCCGCAGCCTGCTCGTGGCGCACCAGGATGTGCTTGATTTCCGGATGCCGGGTGAGTTCGTCGTAAATATCCAGCACCACCCCGCCGGGATAGCCGAAGATGTGTTTGACTTCTTCCCGTTTCAAACATTCCAGGAAAATCTGGGCGCCGGTCATCTTCTTCATCACGCGCTTTCCTTCTGGCGGTATTTGGCCAGGATCTGCTCCAGCTTATCCCGGCCGGCCAGTTTCAGCTTCTGCAGACGTTTCCGCTCCATGCTTTCCGCCGCGGTCAGGTAAGGACGGCGGTTGAATTCATCCAACCGCCGTTCGTATTCCTCATGTTCATCCACGAAGCGTTTCAGTTCGGGGTCCCGCTCCTTCCACTCCGCAATAATGTCTAGGTCTTGTCTTTCCATGGCTTGCCTCTGGCCTTGATTTTCTCAAAAAGTGGGATACAAAATGCTAAAATAATGTGAGAAATTTGTCAATTGCCGGTCGCGCCTAGCTCAAAAAAAGCTTTGCGGTAGAGCACCGGCCGGTCTCCCCGGGCCGGGCGAAAAAAAAACAGGGCCGCATGCGGCCCTGCCTGGGAATCTCGGTTACGGGGGTGCTGCTACTTGCGTAAGTTCCTCCTCCACCCCACCGGAGCCGAAACCGACAGGCAGGCCGCGGCGCGTACAGCTACGCCGGCTACCCCCAGCAGCAACCCAGTCGAACCATTGCCGATATGAAAATGCGTCATTATCAGGACCTTTTGGCAAATTGCTGCCTTATTAATATCTTAATCACCGAGCCCTGTCAAGATTTCAAAAAAAAAGCCATGCATACCTGCATGGCTTGATATGGAAAAAACAGCCTGGCGGGACTGCAGCCCCGCATCCTATTCCCCTTCTAGGCGCATTGCTTTAGGGGGGCCGGTAGCAGACTTTCCGGTCCTCAGGCTGTTCTGATTATTTAGTAATCATCATTTCCTTGGTAGTCAAGGGGAGGGGTAGATATACGCAAGAGTACGGAAGTGAAGTGTAACCATAAAGAATCATTATTACTTCTGCCGCGCCAGATTCTTATTCTGCGCCGAGAGCGTCTCCCCCAGGGGACGGATCAAGGTCTTGCTTGCCGGCAGGATCTTCCCCTCCACCTTGCCGACGCGCAGCACCCTGGTCCAGGCCTGGGTGGGAGACCCCACGCCGTCAAAAAAGACGAAAATCACCCCCTCTTCATTCTCAAAGGCCCGGTTGATGATGGACACCATAACTTTGCGGCCTTCCGGAGTCTGGGGGCCGATGCGCACCGCGATTCTCTCCGGCTTCGGGTAGGGAATGCCCGAGGCCTTCAGGGTCGCCCCTTCCTGGGGCGGCCCCATGGCGCCCAGGCGGAAATTGTAAAACGCGCTCAGGGGATCATAGAACGGCTCTTTCTCCAGGGCCGTGTCCCATTTGCGCAGCAGGCCCTTGCCCTTATGGTATTCCCATAACTCCAGCCGGCCCTGGTCATAATTGAAGCGGTATTCTTTGAGGCCCTTTTTGCCCCGTTTCCGGGTCTCTTCGCGATAAACCACCGGGACCATCCGGCCCTGACGATAGACCATCTCGGTTTGAAAGGAGTCCCGGCGGTTGCCGCTGATGAGCTTCAACAGCCCCTGGGGCTCCACCCATAAGTCGGCCTGGTAGCGCCCCCCGCCCATATTTTTCAGGGTAATCCCGGCCCGGGCCGCGCCGCCCCACACCCAGGCGTTGACCTGGTATTGTAAGTCTTCCAGCAACTGCTCCTGGGGCGCACCAGCCGCGGCCGGGAACAAAAGCCCCGCCTGCACGCTCAAGGCCACCGCCAGGACGAAGCAGGCCAGCCTCCTGATCTCTGCTTTCCAAGCCTGTTTCCAGCCTGTCATCCTTGCGAATTTCCCTGGCAGTTCTTCATGGGCCATCTGATCCACCTAAAGCACGAAGAGACAAGGACGGGCGTCCCGCTTGCCTGGCATCGCCCAGGCGAGACCCCTGTGCCACCAATTTAATCTCTCTATTTTTGCGTCTTTCTTTGCGCCTTGGCGTCTTTGCGTGAGGCCAATCTTTTTGGAGCAGTGACTTTTAGGGTAGGGCCGGAGCCCGCTACTTTTGGTTTGTCTCATCTTGCCGCGACAGTTGCGGCGCTCCCGGAAGCCCATCTTTCATAATTTTCCCTGGGTTCAGCAAATCTCCGGACAGCCTGGCGAAACCCAAGGCTCTCATCCAGGCGGTCTGCGGGACATTTTGGGGGGTGAGGAGAAGAAAATAGGGGCCGTACGCATCATCGCCGCCCTTTGATTTGACGGTGAGCATGACTTTCCAGCCTTGCTCGGTTTTCTGACCGAGGTTGATGATCATCTGCCGGGGCTCGGGGTTGGGGATGGCGGCAACTCTCAGGACCTGGCCCGGCTTCAAAGGACCCAAGGCCCCCAGGCGGATATTGTAAAACAAGGTAAAGGGATCGTAGACCGGTTCCCTCAGGGGGATTTGCCATTCTTTTACCGGTCCCCGGCCATCAACTCCACGCCAGGCCTCCAAGACCTCCCCGGAGTAGTCGAAGCGGTATTCCTTGGAAATGCGCTGCCCTTGGGCCTCGAACACCTCCCGAAAGACCAGGGGCTTAAGTTGTCCGGCCTCCAGGGCCATTTCCGTCTCGTAACGCTCCGGCAGCCAGCGGTTCAAGACCTTCCAGGCCCCCTGGGCGGCGCCGGTAACCTCCGCCCGGTAGCGGCCCGCGTCCTCCTGGAATAACCGCAGATGCACCCGGGCCATATCCTGCAACACCCCCAGATTTACCTGATATTCCAAATCTTCCAACAGGCTGGGGCCCCCCGGCGCGGCCCAACCCTTCCCACCAGGTCCCAGGAACAAAGCCAGACCCAGCAACAAAACCCAAATAGTCCGCATCATTCCTGGTCTTCCTCCGGATCCGGAGGCGGCGGGGGAGTCCATACGCCGGAAAAGAACCGGTCGCGCCACCACTGCTGGAGATCTTCTGGAGATGATTTATCCACCAACTCGAAGCGATATTCCTCGATGAATTGGACAATCCGCTGGTACGCGGCGTTAATCTGCTGCATCTTCTCCCGGTATTCTTCTTCACTGCCGGCCGGGGCCCGATCCGGATGCCAGTGCCGGGCGGCGCGGCGATATGCGGCCCGGATCTCCTTGCGGGTGGCTTTCAGTTCCAGACCCAGCAATTCCCGGGCTTTATCCAAAGTCATAGTTTTCTATTATAAAGGAAAGGCGGCAGGTTCGCCAACTTTGACGTTCTTTCATGATCACTTGTCATCTCCGTGGGCGCATGTTAATTTAGTAGTCTATATCCAAATCTGAAGGGGAACCCGGTCATATGACCCCCAAAAAAACCATAGCCATGCCCGGAAAGAAAGTCGATCTCACCCTGGAGCGCCTGACCCAGGAGATTCTTACCCGTCATCAAAAACTGGAAGATCTGGTACTGGTGGGCATCCGCACCGGCGGCGCCTTTCTGGCCCAGCGGCTGGCGGAAAAGATCACCCGGCACACCTCCCGGTCAGTACGGGTGGGGGTGTTGGATATTACCCTGTACCGGGATGACTGGACGCAGCTCAGCCACAAACCCCTGGTGGGCAAGACCGAGCTTCCCGGCTCCATCGACGGCCAGGAGGTGGTGCTGGTGGATGACGTTTTGTTCACCGGCCGCACGGTGCGGGCCGCGCTGGATGCCCTCATCGATTACGGCCGGCCCCGGCGCATTGAGCTGGCCGTACTGGTGGACCGGGGCGGCCGGGAACTGCCCATCCATGCGGATTATACCGGCCAGACCGTGGAACTGGCCCCGGCCCAGCGGGTGAATGTCTACCTCCAGGAAATGGGGCGGGCCGATGAAGTAGCCATCGAGTCCGGACCGCCGGCAAGGTAGGATGGTAATTTCCCCGCGGTTTTCCTGAAAAGATGAGCCTC
>JAKAGH010000226.1 GCA_021817645.1 Deltaproteobacteria bacterium | reverse complement strand
AAAAAGGGCGGCGCCCTCCGGAATATCGGCAGGTTTTTCCCCCTGGCGGCCGCGGCCGGGCGAAAATAAATTTACTGAAGATGGGGGACCGCGCATCTAAGGTCTGCCGGGAGTTTAATGAAGTCGGGGGTGGCTGGCTGGGAATGGCAGAAAAGAAGGCCCTGGCGGGTTTCGCCACCGCCAGGGCCGGATTGATCCTCTTTAGGGGTGTAGGGATTTGGACACCAGTGAAAAAATTGACATTATTTTGCCCCAGTTGCCAGCAGGCAGGGCATGAACGGGCAAAGCGCCCGCATTTCCTGCATTAGAACGGGCCACAGGACAAAGTTTTCCTAGCAAATCCTGCCCCGCGCGGCAAATAATTCCTGCTGCCGGAGATAACCCTGCCAGAAAATTGACACTTTTCTTAAATCTGGTTTTCCAGGGGCTCCTCATAAGGCATCGGGTCATTGGAGGTCCGCTCCCGGTAAAAATGCTTCAACCTCTTGCGGATGCTGCTTCCTTCAAGGCCCATCTGGGACAGGATATGTTCCGTCAGAGGAGTTAACTCCTCATGGGCCATAATCATGGTGCGCTTATTTCGCTTCATTCCCATCCCCTCCAAGTTAATTTTCTTCTAATTAGCTTCAAGTTTAATGCCAAGTTCCGAAATATCTTTAGATGGATCGCGAGGAATTTTGAAGCGGACCCGACTTATAGCGACTGCCAATAGTTGGTTCGTTCTGTAGGGGCACAGCTTGCAGTGCCCGAGGAGAGGTTCAAGGCACAGCAAGCTGTGCCCCTACCACTATGTTGCCAATCGGAAAAAACTTTTATTAATCGCTATAAATGGAGGTTTGGTGGAGGGAAAGGCCAGGGGCCGTAGGGGCGGTCCCGAGGGGGCGCCTTGGATGCGGGGGGATACACGGGTCCACCCCCCGGCAAGAAATTCCTTTGACGGCAACCTGTCATCACGGGAAGCGGCCAGGGGCGCGGAGTCTCCGGCCCCCATACCTTCTCGGCAATTTTTCCGGGTCTCAGCCAGGTGGGAATTTAGGCCAGATGGAGAAAGTTCTCCATAAATAAGTGGAAGAGCCGGCCCATGGCCTCTCCTTGGGCGGCCGCAGCCGCCAGCATGCTCTGCGGGTCTGCGCCACTGCCGCTCAGGGCCCAGGGGCCGTCGTGTTCCAGCCATTTTTTCACATCCCCGGCCCCCGCGTGGTTGTCATACTGGAGGCCCACCACCCGGGGATTGCCGGCCAGACCCAGGGCTTCCACCGGCGCCGCGGCAGAATGGGCCAGAAGATCCACCCCCGGCGGCAGCGGCGGCAACACTCCCTGGCCGTGCCATTTGAAGAGGTCCAACCGGGCCGGCAGCCCTTGAAAGACCGGGTGCGCCTGGCCCGCCGCGGTCAGTTCCCCGGTGATGAACCCCACGGACTTTTGCGGCAGCGGTCCCACCCGGCAACCCAGCACATCTCCCAAAAGTTGATGGCCCAGGCAGAACCCCAGATAGGCCTTGCCCCCGGCGATGATCTCCCGGATCGCTTTTTTGAGGGGGCGCAGATAAGGGAACTGCTCCTCTTCATCCACGTTGGGAGAGCCGCCCAGGACGATCATACCCGCAAATGGGTCCAGCCGCGGCAGGGGCTCATGCCACGCTTCCAGAATCTGATAATTCGCCTGGCCTTGAGCCAGTGCGGCCAGCAGGTGCTCTCCCGGCCCCTCCCAATCCATATGCTGGACGACCAAAAATTTCTTTTCCTTCACTGCCCCCGCCCCTCCGTGCCTATGCAGATTTTTCATCCCCCCTTCTTTTAAATAGGGGGATGCGTGCCCTGTTAAAACCTCTTGCCTCAGTCAAGATAACACCGGAAATTGGTTTGGCAATGGCTTCTTGACCTTATCTTCCGGTCTTCAGCCTGGTATGTTAAATTGGCGGGAACTACAGAAAGGTGTGCCGATGTCTTTTGTCTTGATAGAAGCTGGTGGCCTTCCTTGCTACCGCTCCTCCCTCCTGGACGCTTTTCCGGAGGTGGTCCACGGCTTTTTTGGCCGCCAGGGGGGAGTGAGCCCGGAGCCTTACCACAGCCTCAACCTCAGCTTCACCGTGGGTGACCAGAACGCCCAGGTGGTCCGCAACCGCGCCCTGGTGCAACAGGCCCTGGAACTCACGGCGCTCGCCAGCGCCACCCAGGTGCACGGCTGCCGGGAGACCCTGGTCACCGCGGCCCCGGCCGCAGCAGCAGAGGAACTTCCGGACGCGGATATCCTCATCACCGGGCAGCCCGGCCTGGGCCTCCTGATCAAGCAGGCGGACTGCCAGGCAGTGATGCTCTACGACCCGGTGCGCCGGGTCGTGGCCAACGTCCACAGCGGCTGGCGGGGCCAGGTGGGAAATATCCTCGGGAAAGCTGTGACCGGCTTACAAAAAAGTGGCTCCCGCCCGGAAGACCTGATCGCGGCCATCAGCCCCAGCCTGGGACCCTGCTGCGCCGAATTCCGCAACTTCCGCCAGGAATTACCCGTCGAGCTATGGTCCTACCAGGTGCGGCCCACCTACTTCGATCTCTGGGCCCTGAGCCGGGACCAGTTGCTGGCCGCGGGGCTCCAGGCGCGGCAGATCGAAATCGCCGGCATCTGCACCCGCTGCCGGGGAGACCAGTTCTTCTCCTACCGCCGGGACCGCAATACCGGCCGCCAGGGCGCAGTGATCGGGCTTAGGGACTAGATGTCAGGATTAGGGATTAGCAACTATCATCGTTCTTGCTAATCCCTAATCCCTAACCCCAATCCCCCTATTACTGGCCGGAGGGACCCTGGGGGCTCGATCCTTTGAAGAATTTTTCCTTCACGTCGCCATATAGCTTTTTCGAGGTCGCTACCACCTGCTCCACCTGCTGGGGGTATTTATAGCCCACCAACACGCCTGCCACGAATCCCACAATCAACAAGAACATATGGATCATCCTCTCTCTGGCAAGATATTTTTTTCACAAATCAGCTTACAGTCATTTCCGTTAGCCGGATATTTTATCCAGGGCTTCTTTTGCCAACCGGCCCACAGAGGTTTGCTGCAGTTGCTCCCGGTCGTAAAGCTCAATCTGGCTGTTATCGGCCAACAACCCCTTTAGGGCTTCTTGGGCTTCCTGGGCCCTGGCGCGGCCCAGGCACCAGGTCGCCAACCCCCGTACCCTGGGGTCGAGGTCCTTCAGCAATTCGACCAGCAGAGGCACCGCTTCCGGCAAAGCCTCGGGGTGGGCTTCCCAGAACCGTCCCAGCCCCCAGAGCATGGACACCCGGGCAAACTCCTGCTCCAGAAAGCCATAATACATGGGCACGATCTCTTCCACCACGGGTAAGTGGTGGCGTCCGATCTCCCCCAGGGCGGCCGCGGCCAGCCAGCCGAAACTGCCCGAGTCTTCATTCAGCTGGTAAATCAGCCTGCTGATCAGCTTCCGCACCTGGTCCGGATGGGACTCAGCCACATAGCCCAGGCCTTCCACCGCCCGCCAGTGCAGCAAGTCCTCGGGATTGAACAGGTAGTTCATCAGTTGTCCGGCTACGCCAGCTTCCCGGTCCGCCAGAGCTTTTAGACCGGAGAAATCCGCGGCCTGCAGCAAGGCCACAATTTGCTCCCGGAGGGCACGGCGCCGGTTTAAGGTGCTCATGGCTGGAAAATTCTGGGGAAAAAATCCGCTGGATGCGGGGGGCGCGACAAGACGATGCCGGGCAGATCACCGCCCGATTAAGGTGCTTGACTTATAACGGCAAGGGCCCGAAACCCCTGTCTTTTCCCCTGAAAAACTCCTCTTTGGCGGATTAAAAGGGGATGTCGTCTTCCGGGACGCCCCCTTCCGGCGGGCCGAAGGGTGGTTCCTGCTCTTGCACCCGGTTATCCTGACCCGGCCCCCCCAACATCTGCATGTTTTCGGCGACGATGTCGGTGGTGTAGTGCTTCACCCCATCCTTTTCATAGGACCCGTACTTGATCCGCCCCTCGATATATACTTGCTTTCCCTTAGAGAGGTACTGACCGCAGATTTCCGCCAGTTTGCCCCAGGCGTCCACCCGGTGCCAGGCGGTTTCTTCCTGGCGGTTACCCTGTTTGTCAGTATAGCGCCGGCTGGTGGCGATACTGAGCCTGCAGACTGCCATGCCGCTGGCGGTGTAGCGTATCTCCGGATCGGCTCCCAGCCTCCCCACCAGAATAACCTTGTTAACCCCAGCCATTAGTCCTCCTTGGCGACCCTTTGGGCGTGATCATCCTTATCACAGAAACCGCCAAGGGGCAAGGACTTATCGGGAAATGGGAAAGAGATCGCTGACTCATCCACCGCCCCCTTTTCTGCGCCGATTTCGGGGATTGGCAATCCGTTTTCCCAGCCTTATATTCTGAATAAAAATCAGAAAAATCCCTAGGATAGGATATGGCAAAAGCACGGGTTTGGCGAAAAACTTTAATTCTGGTGTTCTTGATTTTTTTTTCTTTCTGCCCGGCGGCCTCGATATCAGGAGATCAACTCCATGAAGGAGACCGCATCCTCTCCGGCCCTACGTTGACTTTAGGGCAGGCCCAACAAGCCCTGGCTTTCTATGAAGCCGCGCTGGCCGGAGTCCCCCGGGATCAGGAACCGCTCTTGACCCGTCTGGCCCGGGTCTGCTTCATTTTGGGGGATATGGCCCCCGAAACTCTCCGGGAGGATTACTATGACCAGGGCCTGAAATATGCCGAACGCCTCTTACGGGAACAGCCCGGCGGGGTGGCAGGACACTACTGGAAGGCCATGAATGAAGCCGGCCTGGCCGATACCGGCGGCAAACTCCGGGGCCGCAAGCTTTTACCCGATATCATGGACGAACTGCGGCGGTCTCTGGCCTTGGATGAGGCTTATGACCACGCGGGGGCCCACCGGGTGCTGGGACGCATCTATTATGAGGCCCCCCGGCCTCCCTTTTCCGTGGGGGACCTCCAAAAATCCCTCACCCACCTGACCGCGGCCGTCCGCCTGGCTCCGGACACCAGCACCAACCATCTCTACCTGGCGGAAACCCTGATGCGCCTGGGAGAGACGACCCAGGCCCGCCAGGAACTGGAGCAGGTCCTTACCTCCAGCCATCATGCTGTGCAACCCGGGGGCTTGGCAGAGGACCGCCGGGAAGCCCGCCGCCTGTTGGAAGGGTTATCAGGAGATTAGCGCCAACTGCCTTGAAAAGTTGTCAGTGGCCAGTGGTCAGTAAAAGCCAAGGCATACCGGGGCTGACTCCCTCTCCCCCCGCCCGGAGAGTACCCTTATTCCCCCCAACCATTTGCGGGGGGAGAGGGGTGGGGTGAGGGGGGCAAACTTTTCATCCTTTATTGCCTTTATTGCTGGGCCGAAGGCCCATGGGGAATTGTTCCGAAAAGTTATTGGGGGTAGCACAGGCTTGTGCGGATTACCGGGCGGGCGAGACGCCCGCTCCTACGATTCTTTTCATAATT
>JAKAGH010000225.1 GCA_021817645.1 Deltaproteobacteria bacterium | reverse complement strand
ATCTGACCTGGGGGTGGACGTCTACTCCAGCAACCGGGTGCTGCAAAACGAATTGGACGGTCTGAGCAGAGCCCAGGCCCTGGGGTCCCTGGGGGTCTCGGCGGCTATCCCCTATGGCGGCGGAGCCGTGGTGGGGCTCAGCAGGATGTCCCAAACCGCCGGCGAAGTCAACCGCTTGCTCCGGGATGAGTCGCCCGCGTCTCTGCGCAATCTCAACGAACGTAAGCTTCAGGCCATGGGGGTGAACCGGAGCCTGACGGAGAGATTCCTCAATCAGACTCAGCTCAGTCCCCGCCATAAGACCGTGATCGTGGCCAGCCTGGAAAAGTTATACAGCGCCCGGGGCCGGGATACGTTTATCAATTTTGCCTTGCAGGCGACAGATGAGGCCTCGGCCAACTTTATGCAGAACATGGCCGAACTCCTGGCGGCCTATCAGCAAAAAGTCTCTCCTATCCGGGAAATCAATGCGCCCGGGATCATCGTGGCCCGGACGGCCAATGACACGGCGTTTATTCCCTTCCCCCTGGACTACGGGGTCTGGACCGTGCGGGCCGAGCGGGTGGTGAAGACCACCCTGGCCGGCCGCAAGAGGCCCGCCCCGGCCAGGATAGAAGTCTGGGTGACCGGTGCGCTCTCACCCCTGGCCCGCCGCCGGCTTGAGGCCCAGGGCATCAAGGTGACGGAGCACATGGACCGGCGCATCGGCCTGATGGATTAATGGCCCATTAGTGATTATTATAATGGCGAAGTACTTATAAGGAGTAGTTAGCCATGAATGGAAAGCGTGCAGCGAAGACGTTAATGGGGACGGCCATCTTGACGATTCTGGCTTGGACCCTGATTCTGGGGCGGCCGGTCCTGGCGGCCCAGGATGCGTGGCCCAAACGCTTTGAGCATCCCAAAGGTACCGTAGTCATGTACCAGCCGCAACTGGAGAGCTTCCGGGACGACAAGCTCACGGCCCGGGCCGCGGTGTCGGTGAAGACCAAATTAATGAAGGCCCCGGTGTTCGGGGCCGTCTGGCTCTCGGGCCGCGTCCTCACTGACCGGGACACCCGCATGGCCACCATTGATGAGGTCAAGGTCACGGAGGCGAAGTTTCCCGACGCCAAGCCGGAGCAGCTGGAAAAATTGAAGGAGTTCCTCAATACCCAGATGTCGGGGCGCAGCGTGCCCATTTCCCTGGACCGGCTGCTGGCCGCGCTGGAGGTGGTGGAGAAGGAGCAGGCCGGGGATCGCGGCCTGAAAAACGAGCCCCCCAAGATCATCTTCGCGGGCCATCCCGCGGTGCTGGTCCCCCTGGACGGCGACCCCAAGTTGCTGCCCGTGCCCAAATCCTCCCTGATGCGGGTGGCCAACACTCCTTTTCTCATGCTTTACGAGCCCGCGGCTAAAACCTATTACCTGAAGGGCGGCGCGAACTGGCTGGCCGCCGCGGACCTCAAAGGTCCCTGGAAGGACCTATCCCAGGTTCCCGAATCGATCAAAACCCTGGACGCGGCCGCCAAGAAAGCCGCCCAGGACCAGGGCGCTCCTCCCCAAAAGGTGGAGGCCAAAGCGGGCAAAATGCCGGAGGTTATTGTCAGCACCGTACCCGCGGAGCTTCTGGCCACTGACGGCGAACCGCAGTACACCCCGATTAAGGACACCAACCTCCTGTATGTGAGCAATACTGAGAGCAATATTTTCCTGGACACCACCACCCAGGAGTATTTTGCCCTCATTTCCGGGCGCTGGTTCAAGGCCAAGTCCCTGGCCGAGGGTCCCTGGAGCTACGTGGCGCCGAACCAGCTGCCCGCCGACTTCGCCAAGATTCCGGAAAACTCGGTGAAGGGCTTCGTCCTGGTGAATGTGGCCGGGACGACCGCGGCCCAGGAAGCGGTGCTGGAAAACTCCATTCCCCAGACCGCCACCATCGACCGCAAAAAGGCCACCACCAAAGTGGAATACGCCGGGGAGCCCAAGTTTGACAAAATTGCGGACACCAGCCTGGAGTACGCAGTGAACACCGGCACCGCGGTCTTCAAAGAAGGGACCAAGTATTACGCCGTGGACCAGGGGATCTGGTACGAAGCCGCTTCCCCCAACGGCCCCTGGCAGGTGTCGGCGACTACTCCCCAAGAGATGGACAAAATCCCGCCCAGCAACCCCCGCTACAACGCCAAATACGTCAAGGTCTACGATTCCACGGAGGACACGGTTACGGTGGGCTACACCCCTGGGTACACCGGCTCCTACGTGGACAACGGCACGGTGGTCTACGGCACCGGCTACGACTACGCGGGCTATTCCGCCCCGGATGCTTATATTCCGCCCCCGGCCACTTACGGCTATGCCGCGGCCTATAACCCCTACGCCGGCTCCTGGGGATATCAGACCCCTTATTATAATCCGGCCAGCTGGCTCGTCCCCGGGCTGGTGGGCTTTGCCGCAGGCGTGGCAGTGGGCGCGGCCACCAGCCCCTGGTGGCACGGGCCTTATTATGGCGGCGGCGGCTGGTGGGGCGCCGGCGGCTACAATAACATCAACATTAACAACATCCATAATAATGTGATCAATCGCCATCCGGACCATAGACGGCCCGACGGCCGACCGATCATCCATCCGGTGGTCAGTCCCCATAACAATCTCTATAACCGCCCGGGGAACGAAAACCGGCTCGCTTCCCGGACCGGCCAGCCTGGCACCCGGCCTAGCGGCGGAGTGGCTCCTGGCCGTCCCGGCCAGGGCCCGGGAGAGCGTCCCGGCGTCCGGCCGGGGCCCCCCGGTCAGGCGGGCGGACCCAAACCCGCAACCAGGCCGGCCCAGGCGGCCAGACCCTCCCAGCCCCAGGCGCGGCCAGCCGGAGGGCAGAACAACGTCCTGGCCGATAAAAACGGCAATGTCTACAAACGCGACAAGCAGGGCAACTACCAGCAGCGCCAGGGCGGCCAATGGAAACCGGCGACGACTGCCGCGGCCAAGCCTACCCCCAGCACCCGGCCAGCTCCTCAACCTCAGCGCCCCGCGGCCGCGCCCCGGCCAACGCCCACAACTCGCCCGACCGCGGCGCCCCAGCCCAGCTTCAACAGCAGTCAATTGAACCGTGACTTCGCGGCCCGGCAGCGCGGTGAGACTCGTACCCAGAACTACCAGCGGGCCAGTGCGGCCTCCCGGCCCAGCCCCAGTTACTCCCGCCCCAGCGGCGGGGGTTACGGCAGGCCGACCGGCGGGTATAGCCGGCCCTCAGGCGGCGGTGGCGCCGGTCCCCGTGGCGGCGCTGGCGGCGGCCGCGGCCGCAGGTAGGGTTTAGGGAGCGGGTAAGAACTGAGGGAAGGACCAGGGCCACCAACCCTGGTCGCCCCTCAGTGCGGGAAAGCCGAGATCTCCTCAAGAAAGCGCCCAGGAACATGGCAAAGCAGCAAGAGCCTCAAGACCCAGAGAACATTCGCACAGGGACCAGCCCGGAGACCTTGGCCCAGGCCATCCTGGACAACCTCTATTACGTCCAGGGACGGCCTCCGGAGTTCGCCACCAAAAACGACTGGTACATGGCCCTGGCCTATACGGTGCGGGACCGCCTGTTGCATCACTGGGTGCAAACCCTTAAGGCCATGACTGATGACGTCAAGGTGGTAAGCTATCTCTCGGCCGAATATTTGCTGGGGCCGCAGTTGGGAAACAACCTCCTCAACCTGGGCATCTGGGAACAGGTCCGCGAAGCCGTGTCCCGGCATGGACTCAAGTTAGAGGAACTCCTGGCACAGGAGGGCGAACCCGGGCTGGGAAACGGCGGCTTAGGCAGGCTGGCCGCCTGTTACCTGGACTCCCTGGCCACCCTGGAAGTTCCTGCCATCGGCTACGGCATCCGCTACGAATTCGGCATTTTCGACCAGGAAATCCGGGACGGCTGGCAGGTGGAGATCACGGACAAATGGCTGGAAATGGGCAATCCCTGGGAGATTTGCCGGCCGGAGATCGCCTATCGGGTGGGATGGAAAGGATTCACTGAAACCTACACAGACGCCGAGGGCCACCAGCGGCGGCGGTGGGTTCCGGGGAGCGTGGTGAGAGGTGAGGCCTATGATTATCCCGTCTCCGGCTACCGGAACCAGGTCTCCAATCTCCTGCGTTTGTGGGCGGCAGAAGCGGTGGAGTCCTTTGATTTTGCGGACTTCAACCTGGGGGACTACTACGGTGCGGTCCAGGAAAAGGTGATTTCGGAGACCGTCACCAAAGTGCTCTACCCCAATAACGATCCCGAGGTGGGGAAGAGGCTCCGATTGGCGCAGCAGCATTTCTTCGTCTCCTGCTCACTCCAGGATATGATCCGCATTCATTTGCTGAGGCGGAAAAGTCTGGACCGCTTCCATGAGAGCTTCGCGGTCCAGCTCAACGACACCCACCCCGCCATCGCCGTGGCGGAATTAATAAGGCTGCTGGTGGACGAACATCTTCTCCCCTGGGAGCAGGCCTGGGAGATCACCCAGAAAAGTTTGGCCTACACCAATCACACCCTCCTGCCCGAGGCCCTGGAGACTTGGCCGCTGCCCCTCTTGGCGGAACTCTTGCCCCGGCATCTGGAAATCATCTATGAAATCAACCGCCGTTTTTTGGATGAGGTGCGCCTCAGGTATCCTCTGAACGAGGACCGGCTGCGGCGGCTGTCCCTGATCGAAGAGAGCGGGGAAAAATCTGTGCGTATGGCTCACCTGGCCTGTGTCGGCAGTCATGCCATCAACGGGGTGGCGGCCCTCCATAGCGAACTCCTGAAACACACGGTGCTTAAAGATTTTCATGACCTGTGGCCGGAGAAGTTTCTCAATGTCACCAACGGCGTCACCCCCCGGCGCTTTCTGGCTCTGAGCAATCCCTCACTGAGCGGCCTCATCTCCCGGAAGATCGGCGCGTCCTGGATCAAAAATTTAGAGGAACTCAGACGGCTGGAAGAATTCGCCGACGATCTGGAGTTCCACCGGGACTGGTGCCGGGTGAAGCTTGAGAACAAGCAGGTTTTGGCCGCGATCATCCAGGAGCGCACCGGGGTCGCGGTCAATCCGGCCAGTCTCTTCGACATCCAGGTGAAGCGCATTCACGAATACAAGCGGCAGCATTTAAATGTATTGCACATCATCACCCTGTATAACCGCCTGAAGTTTCACCCGGATCAGGATCTCACGCCCCGCACCTTTATCTTCGGGGGCAAGGCCGCACCCGGCTACTTCATGGCCAAGCTGATCATCAAGCTCATCAACGCGGTGGCGGAGGTGGTGAACCACGACCCGGACGTCAAAGACCGCCTCAAGGTGGTTTTTTTTCCGGATTTCAACGTGAAAAACGGCCAGATGGTTTACCCCGCGGCCGACCTCTCGGAGCAAATCTCCACCTCCGGCAAGGAGGCATCCGGCACCGGCAACATGAAGTTCGCCATGAACGGCGCCCTGACCATCGGCACGCTGGACGGAGCCAACGTGGAGATCAGGGAGGAAGTGGGGGCGGAGAATTTTTTCCTGTTTGGGCTGGCGGCC
>JAKAGH010000224.1 GCA_021817645.1 Deltaproteobacteria bacterium | reverse complement strand
GTGTCAATTAAAATTCGCCTAAAGGAAACCAGGCTCATGGCCTATTTTTCCGGAAACATCAGGCAGATATTGCCGTCCTGCCGCCCCGCCCCATTTCCCCCTCTTAAATAATTGCCAATAATATAAATAACATACATCAGTCCGCCCCTGGCATTTTTCTTGCTTCCCCTGCAGCTAACCCCTTTAGGGGAGGATTATGATCTTTGTCTGAACCAAGGTCAGGAGTGCCGGCGGCCCTATGAATTTCTTGGTAATGGGAGGATTTTTCTTAGCAGAGGCCTTAAAGCTGCTGGGGCACCGGGTGGTGCACGCGGAGGCTTTTCTGCCTCCCGGCGCCGCAGAGGTGGATCTAGAGGCCGTCCTGGCGCAGCTGCCCGCGGCCGAGCGTCCTGACTTGCTGGTGGTGGCAGAGTGCCTGGGTCCCCGGCGCCTGCCCCTCAATCTGGAGCATACCAAAATCCCGCGGGCCTTTTATGCCCTGGACCCTCATCTGAATCTCTACTGGCACCAGAAATATGCCGCCAACTTTGATTGTGTTTTCACCACCCAGCGCAGCAGCATGTCTGCGTTCCGGGGCCAGGGGCGTCCGGTCTATTGGCTCCCCTGGGCCGTGGACCTGGGCGTCATCTTTGATCATAACCTGCCCCGGCAATACGAAATTGCCTTTGTGGGGCGGGTGGACCCCGAAGCGCGCCGCAAGCGGCACCTGATTCTGGAGGCCCTGAAAAGCCGGCTGCCGCTGCATATCTGGGGAGACCGGCAGGACAATGAAGTCAGCACCCGAGAGATGGGCCGCATTTACAGCCAGGCCCGCGTGGTGGTCAATGAAGCCATCCAGGGGGAGGTAAACCTGCGGGTTTTCGAGTCCCTGGCCGCGGGCGCCCTGCTCCTCACCGAAGACGTGGGTCCCAATCTCCAGGGCCTGTTTACTCCCGGCGAGGATCTGATCACCTTTGGGCCCCAAGACCTCCTGGAAAAAGCTGCCTACTATCTCAGCCACGAAGCGGAGCGCCAGGGCATCGCCCAACGGGGCCAGGAGCGGATTTGCGCCCAGCACCACACCCTGGCCCGGGCCTGCCAGTTTCTGGAGTATCTGGGGGAAAAAAATTGGGCCTGGCAGGCCCCGGACCATCTGCTTCTGGGGCAGACCCTGCTGCATCTCACTTTCCGGGGCCTTTACCCGCTGCGGTTGGGGATCGCCCGGACCAGCTACCACCTCCAGGAAGCCCTGCGCCTGCATCCCGCCAGCGCCCCCGCCTGCCTGACCCTCGGCCAGCTGGCCCTGATGTCCGGGGATCACGAGGGAGCCCTGGCAGCTTACGATCAAGCCCTGGCCCTGACCCCCGGAGATTTCCACATTCATATGCTGCGGGGGCATTTGTTGCGGCACCAGGACCGGCCGGTGGCTGCGGCCGCGGCTTTTCGCCAGGGACTGAAGCACGCCCGGGAAATCCCCTATCAACTGCGGCGGGAAATGCGGGGCTTACTCCCCCAGGGGATGGGCACTGCCGCCTTTTTCACCTGCCTGGGACGTATCTATGAGGCCCAGGGACTAACCCTGGAGCCGGGCTATCCCCCGGCTCCGGAGCCCATTTTCTTTGCGTATGCAGTGGAATATTACTTCCGGGCCTTGGAGGTGGACCCCCTTTATCTCCCGGCCCTGCAATCCCTGGGGCAACTCCAGGACCGCCACGGCTTTCCCTGTGAGGCCATTTTCTGTTTTGAGAGATGGACCCGGTTGCAGCCGGAAAACCCTGAAGCCCACTGGCTTTTGGGCCAGGCCCAATTGAAGGGCTACCAACCCCGGGAAGGCTTGAAGAACCTGCTGCTGGCCCAGGTTCTGGAGCCGCAGCGGGACCTGATGGACGCGCTGCGGAGCGTGCCCCTGGCTCCGGCCACACTGAAAACTTTGCTGCCCCAAATTACTGCGGAGGAACTATGGCCCTGCCAGGCGCTCCCTTGCTGATCGGCTTCTACACCCAAGGTCTGCCTTTTGACGGGGCCACCATCTATGAGAAGGGCCTGGGGGGCAGTGAATCCGCCCTCTTTTACCTGGCACGGGAGTTCGCCCGCCAGGGCCACCGGGTCCAGGTTTTCTGTCATACCCAGCGGCCCGGCCCCTATGAGGGGGTGGAATACCGCTCGCTCCGGGAATTTCCCCAGGCCGCTCTGGCCCAGACCTTTGACGTCTTCATCGTCAGCCGGTTCCCCCAGGTCTTCACCCATCCTTTCCGGAGCCGCCTGAAGGTGATGTGGAATCACGACACTCTGGAGGACCCGCAAACCTACCGCCGGCAAACTTTCCGGACGGACCTTTTTTTCACTTTGAGCGCTTACCATGAGGCGGAATATCTTTCTCAGCTGCCGGAGTTGACGCCTTTCTTTCTGCGCACCACAAACGGCGTGGACCTGGAGCTGACCCGGCAAGCCCGGGAAACCGCGGCTAAAGATATGACCAAGGTCGTCTATGCCTCCCGGCCCGAACGGGGCCTGGAGATCCTGCTGCGCCATATCTGGCCCCGGATGCTCCAGGCCCGGCCCGAGCTGCGCCTGTTTCTCATGGGCTATGAGGCCCCGAACCAACCCGGTATGGAGCATATGCCCGCCCTGGTGGCCGCGGCTCCGCAAACCACGGTTCTGGGGAGTCTGGCCAAACCGGATTTCTACCGCCACCTGGCGGAGGCCGCGTTGCTCCTGTACCCCTGTTCCTTCCCGGAGATCAGTTGCATCGTCGCCATTGAGGCCCAGGCCCTGGGTACCCCCATCATCACCAGCCGGGATTTCGCGCTGCCGGAAACGGTGGGGGTCCCCCGGTACCTGATTTCCGGGCGTCCGGCCTTCCCTGCCTATCAAGATGCCTTTGCCGACCGGGCCCTGCTCTATCTGGGTGACCCCGGCCGCTACCGCCATGATACTGACGCGGCTTTGCGGTGGGTGACCGCACATTATTCCTGGAGTCATATCGCCGGGGAATGGCTGGAAATATTTTCCCGTCATCTGGCCCAGCAGAATGAGCAGCTGTCCTACTCCCTCTTTCTGGGAGGCGAGGGCGGGGCTGTTGGTCCCTGGCCGGCGCCGCCGCCCGCACAGGTGCGTTACCTCACTGCGCCGGAAACGCAGTTGGACCTGGTCTCCCTGAAGCCCCGCCTGGAGGAAGAAGCCCGGGAAGAGTGGCTGCTGCTGTTGGAAGAACCGGGGCTGTCCGGGTCCTTGCCGCATCTCCAACCCCTGTTGGACGCCAGTAACGTGGATTGGTTCGGCTTTCGCCGCGCGCTCCAGCCTCCCGGCCAATGGGTCGGAGTGCTCTTCCGCCGGCATTGCCCCTTGCATCCGGGCAACGGCCTGGAGGTGGTGATCCCTTAACTTATGCAGACCCTAAGCCTGTGCATGATCGTCAAGAATGAAGCCCGGAACCTGCCCCGGAGCCTGGCCCCGCTGATGCCCTACGTGGATGAGGCGGTGGTGGTGGATACCGGGTCCACCGACGGCACCCCGGAGCTGGCCGCGCAAATGGGAGCCCGGGTGCATCATTTCACCTGGATCAACGATTTCGCCGCGGCCCGGAACTTCTCCTTGGACCAGGCCACGGGGGATTGGGCGCTGTGGCTGGACGGGGACAACCGGATCCCGGAGGCAGACGCCGCCCTCCTCAAATCCCAGGTGCAGCGGCCCGGGGACGCCATCCTCTGGGGCACCGAGATGGTGGAACCGGACGGCGGCCGCCTCCTGCAAAAGCGCTTCTTCCCCCGGCGCCCGGATATCCGTTTCCGTTACCGGGTGCACGAGCAGCTCTGCCATCCCCCGGGACTGGCCCAGGTCATTACCCCGGTGCGCATCTATCATTGGGGTTATGAGGACCGGAACCTGCGCCAGGCCAAGGCCCGGCGCAACCTGACCCTGCTCCTGGCCGAACTGCAGGAACGGCCGGACGATTTCTATTTCCGTTACCAACTGGCTCGGCACCACTTCTTTGCCGGGGAGCTGCAGGAAGCCTGGGGCCAGCTCCAGGAAGTGCTGGCCGCGCCCGATCTTGAGGCCCAAAACCAGGAAATCGCCCGCCATGCCCGGCTCCTGGACGCCATCATCCGGGACCGGCTCCAGGACCTGGCCGGGGCCCTCCGGAAATTCGGCGAACTGGTGGAGCATTACCCCGATTACGGCCTGGCCTGGTACCACCTGGGGCTCCTCTATTTCCGCCACAATGATTTTGCCACGGCGGCCCAGGCCCTGGCCCGGTTTTTGGAGTTGGGCTGCGGGCATTTCTTTCTGGATCAGCCGGAGGAAAAATTGACTCTTACGGCCCTGTTGACCCGGGCCCAGGCCCTGCGGCGGCTGGCCCGGCATGAGGAAGCCGCGGCCGCTCTGAATGAGGCCCAGAGGCTATTTCCCCAGAAGCCCGGAGTTTGGATGGAGACCGCGGTCCTGGCCCGGGCCTGCGCCGATTTCGGCAATGCCCGCCGGGCTCTGGACACCTGCCTGGCCCTGCGCCCCCAATTCCGGCAGGCCCAGGTGCTGCTGGCGGAAATGGAAGGACTGTCATGACCATCTGGGCAACCAACCTCCAGGCCCTCAAAGCTAGGGCTCCGGACCAGGACCTGATGCCGGCCCTCCCGGCGGCGCCGCCGGTATGGCAGCGCGTCACTCTGGTGCCCGGCCCCTGCCCCACCCTGCAGGTGCCGGGGGAAAAGGGCCGCCCGGTCACCCTGCACAGCCCCCGGGAGGCCTGGAAAGAGGCCGACGTCCTGGCGGCCCGGGCGCCGCAAGCCCCTTCCCGGCCGATGCTGGCCCTGGGGCTGGGCCTGGGCTACCACTTGCTCAGGCTCCTCCCCCGCCTGGACCCGGAGCAGCCCCTGGTCATTGTGGAACAGGAGCCGGAAATCTTCTGGGCCGCGCTTGACACTCTGGATCTGACGCCGCTGCTCTCCCGGCCCCATACCGCGCTGGTGGTCCACTCCGACCCCCGGGAAGTCGTCAGCCATTTGCGGGGCCGCTTAAACCTGGGAAACGGTTGCGGTAACCCGGTCCTCTGGGGCCACCCCGCGTCTTTGCGGGCCGCCAACGGCTTCTACCAGGAGGTGATCGCCGCGTTTCAGGCCCCCCTGGCCGCGCCCTCCCGAGCCTATGGCCTGAAAAAGGAAAAACTGCGGGTCCTGGTGGTGAATCCCGACTACTTCCTGATCCCTGAGATTTCCCGGGCCTTCGGCCAGTTGGGGCACGAAGTTCAGGTCATCCTCTTTGACAAGCGCCAGGACCGGGGCGAAGAGGTGCTGCAGCGCATCCTGCAGCGGGTGGCGGAGTTTTCCCCGGACCTGGTTTTCACCATCAACCACCTGGGCTTTGACCGGGAGGGCCTGCTGATGGAGGCCCTGAACCGCCTGCGCCTACCCTCGGTTTCCTGGTACGTGGACAGCCCGGCCATCATTCTCAACCTTTACGCCGGTCCCAAAAGCGACCTGTCCTATATCTTTGTCTGGGACCCCACTTATGTCCCGGAAGTCAGGGCCCTGGGGTTTACCAAGG
>JAKAGH010000223.1 GCA_021817645.1 Deltaproteobacteria bacterium | reverse complement strand
TCCGGGGCAGCTTGAAGAGCTCGCCCAGATCCTCGATGGGGTTGGGCAGCACCGCACTGGCCAGAGTGAGAACGTCCGGTTTGAGAACCACCGGCAGGCCCAAGATGGGATCATTCACCGTCACCTGGAGGCCGCCGTCTGCAGCCTTTTCCACTTGCGGCTTGTTCTCCAGGTCGTAGCGGATGAACATCACGCCCATTTCCCGGGCTTCCTTGTAGAGCAGTTCCCGGACGCCGTAAGTGCGCAGGTCCCGGTAAAGGATGAAGACATCCAGGTCCGGGTTGAGCTTCTTCATCTCAATGGCGCTCTCCACGGAATGGGTGCAGCAAAGGCGGCTGCAGTAAGGCCGCTCCGGCTCCCGGGAGCCCACGCACTGGATGAAGACCGCCTGTTTGGCCTGGGTGACTTTGGCATCCTTGGCCGCGATAAGTTTGTCCACTTCCAGGCCGGTATAGACATTGGGGTGCTCGCCGTAGAGGTACTCTTTCGGGGACAAGGCGTGTCCGCCGGTAGCCATTACGGTCACCCCGTGCTCCAGTTCCTTATTCCCCTGGGGGGTAGCCACGGTGGAGCGGTAGTTGCCGATAAAACCGCTGGTTTCCGTGACTGCGGTGTTGAACATGATCTCGATGTTGGGGTTCTTCTGCACCGAGTCGATCAGTTCTTCCAGGTAGCCCCGGTAATTGTAGCCCCGGGAGCTGACCACCAGGTTCCAGGCGTTGCCTCCCAGCTTGTCGCCTTTTTCCACCAGATAGACCTGGAAGCCCATGTTGGCGATGGAACTGGCCGACTCCATACCCGCGACCCCGCCGCCGACGACCAGTGCGGCTTTGGTGACCGGGAACTCCATCTTGTGGAGGGGCTCCAGGTTGACCAGGCGGGCAGCCACGCCCCGGATCAGGTCCTTGGCTTTTTCCAGGGCCGCTTCCGGCTCATGCATATGCACCCAGGAGTCCTGATCCCGGATGTTGGCCATCTCGAAGAGGTAGGGATTGAGACCCGCCTCCCTGATGGTCTCCATGAACATGGGCGCGTGGGTGCGGGGGCTGCAGGAGGCCACCATCACCCGGTTCAGGTTCTGCTCTTTGATAGCATCGAGGATCTTGGCCTGGGTGTCCGCGGAGCAGGTAAAGAGGTTTTGGTCCACATAAGTCACATTAGGCAGGGTCTGGGCGTATTCCACCAGCTTGGGGATATTAATCACACCGCCGATGTTGATGCCGCAGTTGCAGATAAACACGCCGACGCGGGGTTCCTGGCCGGAGACGTCTGTTTCCGGGGGCAGGACCTGCACCTTCATGTCTTTGCCCCGGGCCGCGGCCAGCAGCTCCCCGGCGTCCGCCGCCGCGCCGGAGGCCTCCATGACTGACTGGGGAATGTCCTTGGGGCCCTGGAAGACGCCGCAGACATAAACTCCGGGCTTGCTGGTGCTGACGGGCGTGAAGGGGGAAGTCCGGGCGAAGCGGGTGTTGGCATCGACCTCCACCCCCAAGGTCTTGGCGATTCTCAAGGCATCCGCCGAGGACTCCAGGCCCACGGAGAGGACCACCATATTGAAGTCTTCATTCTGCACTTCCCCGTTTTCCGAGAGGTAGCGGATGCGGACGTCGTCGGAGCCGGGCACCTGGTCGATGGTGTGAATCCGGGAGCGGAGGAAGCGAATGCCGTGCTCGTCTTCGGCCCGCCAGTAATATTTCTCGAACTCTTTGCCGTGGGTGCGCATGTCCATGAAAAAGATGGCGGTATCCAGGGGTTCCTTGCTGTGTTCCTTGGCGATTACCGCTTGTTTGATGGCATACATGCAGCAGACCGCGGAGCAGTAGCTGTTATCACAGTGGTTCAGGTCCCGGGAGCCCACGCACTGGAGCCAGGCAACCTTCTTGGGCTCCGCGTGGTCCGAGGGCCGGATCAGGTGCCCCGCAAAGGGGCCCGACGCGGAGAGAATCCGCTCGAACTCCAGGCTGGTCACCACTCCGGGGTATTTGGCGTAATGGTAAGCCCCGTATTTGCTGGGATCATAGACCTGGAAGCCGGGGGCCAGAACCACCGCGCCCACGTTCAACACCTTCTTTTGGGGACCCTGGCCGTGCATGACCGCGCCGGCCTGGCAGGCCACGACGCACTGCTGACACTCGGAGCAGACCCCGCAGTTGATACAGCGGGCCGCTTCGGCCACGGCCTCTTCTTCGGTGTAGCCCAGGTTGATCTCTTTGAAACCCTTAATCCACTCTTCCACCGGGATCGTGGGCATCAAGGACCGGTGTTTCTTTTCGATGTCTTTGCGGATTTCGCTCCAACGGCCTTCCTCTTTGGGAATGGGGCGCAGGGGCGCTTCCCGGTCCGCTTTCAGGTCCTGGCCATGCAGGTAGCGCTCCACCGAGAGGGCCGCTTCCCGGCCCGCAGCCACCGCACCGATGGCGATCCAGGGTCCGGAGACCACGTCCCCGCCGGCAAAGACCCCTTCCCGGCTGGTGGCCTTGGTCTCGGCGTCGGCCTTGATCAGGCCCCGGGGAGTCAGCTCAATGCCGTCCTCAGGGGTGATGAACTTGAGGTTGGCCTTCTGGCCGATGGACATGATGACCACGTCCGTTTCCCGGGTCGTGGTCTTATCTTCAAAATAAGTGGGGGAAAAGCGGCCCTGCTCGTCAAAGACCCGCGCCACCGCTTTCAATTCCAGGCCGGTGACCTTGCCGCCCGCGGCCAGTATCTGCTTCACGCCCCAGCGGGTGACGATCTCGATGCCTTCGTGCTCAGCTTCTTCCACTTCCCAGGAGGACGCGGGCATCTCTTCCCGGGATTCCAGGCAGATGATGGTCACCTGGGCCGCGCCCTGGCGCCGGGCGGTGCGGGCCACGTCCATGGCCACGTTGCCGCCGCCGATGACCAGGGTCCGTTTGCCTTTAACCGGGTTGGCCCCGGTGGAGGAGGCCTCTTTCAGGTATTCTACGCCCCAGAGGACACCCTGTGCATCGGCTCCGGGGACCGGCAGGCGGATGGAGTCCTGGCAGCCCACCCCCAGAAAGACCGCCCGGAAACCGTCCCGGGTAAGGAGGTCGTTGATGGTTTGCCCCGGGCCGATGGGGGTCTTGAAGCGAAATTCCACGCCCAGGCGCTTCAGGTAATCCACCTCCCGCTGGAGCACCTCCCGGGGCAGGCGGTATTCGGGAATCCCGTAGCGCAGCCAGCCGCCGGCTTCCGGCGCGGCTTCGAAGATCACCGCTTTGTAGCCCATCAGGGCCAGGTGGTAAGCGCAGCTCAGGCCCGAAGGACCCGCGCCGATGATGGCCACCGCACCCTCTTGCTTTTCCACCTCCGGCACCGGCAGGGCGTTCCAGTCCACGGAGTCCGCCACGAACCGCTTCAGGTTACAGATGGCAATGGGCTCCTCCACTTCCTGGCGGCGGCAGTCGGTCTCACAGGGATGAGGGCAGATGCGGCCGATGGTGCCGGGCAGGGGCAGCCGGTCCATGATCAGGGCCAGGGCTTCCGGGTATTTCTTGGCCTTGATGAGCTGCACATAGCCCTGGGCGGTGAGGTTGGCCGGACAGGCCCGGACACACGGAGCCCGGTCGTATTTCTTAATCGCGAAAGTAGCCGGGATAGCCTGGGGGTAAAGGCGATAAATGGCTTTGGCTTCATTGAGCGCGATATTGAATTCGTTGGGCACCCCCACCGGGCAAGCCTCAGCACAGGCCCCACAGCCCGTGCACTTGGCCGGGTCGATAAAACGGGGCTCTTGCGCCACGGTCACCTGGAAATTGCCGGGCTCGCCACTGATGTCCGTTACCTCGGACAGAGTGCTGATCTCAATATTCAGGTGGCGGCCGCATTCCACCAGTTTGGGGGAAATGATGCACATGGCACAGTCATTGGTGGGGAAGGTTTTGTCCAATTGGGCCATAACACCGCCGATGGCCGACTTTTTCTCCACCAGGTGGACGTAGAAACCAGCATTCGCCAGATCCAGGGCGGCCTGCACCCCGGCGATGCCCGCTCCCACCACCATTGCCTTACCTACCGGGTTTTGAGCTTTCGCCTTTTTGGCCATAAATGTTATCCTTCCTGATTTGTATCTACAAAATTATGTGTATATTTTGTGAATTAACCCACTAGCCATATTAAAATAAAATTACCTTATAAGTCAAGAAAGAATCAGACCCGAAACCTGCGTCCGAAGAAAGGGTTAAATTTCGGGGAACCTTCGATCAGGCCTGAGAAATACCTAAGTATAGCAAACAGATAGACATCATCCAAATCTGGGGCAAAAGGTAACAATGCGCCATTTATTGTTACTTTTTTTCTCATGGTTGTTCTCATACCGAGTTGCAGTCAAACGGCAATTTTCTTGTAGGGGCGGACCCGTGTGTCCGCCCTCAGCGACCGCAAATACCTTTGCGTCCTAAATATAAAATCATTCTATTATTCTAGAGACTGGGGGGTCTTGTGTTTGCGAGCGCCCGGGCACACATGGGCGCCCCCCTACAGATCCACGCCGTTTGCCTGCAACCCGGTATCAGCCTGGAGGCAGGCTCTATTTCCTGCCCTGGGAACTGGACAGGGGAACCCGGGTGTCCTACATTTTCTTCAGAACAAGGGAAAGGAGCAAAAACATGGCCATCCAGGATAATTCACCGGGAGTCCGAGGTTTGCTAGAGGTGTTGGGCCTGCTGGAAGAGCCCCTGGGCGTCCATTACACCGAGTTGGAACCACAGGAAGGGATTTCCCCCCAGCCTTACACCCTGCCCACCGCGGCAATGGAGGCCCGGGGGGAAGTGGACTGGGAAGAGACTTACGCCAATTTTTCCTGCGTCATCGGCAATATCTGGCGGGCCCGGAAAAAGGGGGTCCCGGCCCATTTCGACCAGAGCCGCTTCGGCTGCCTGGGAGGCGCTTTTTTCCTGGGTTTCTTGAAACCTCAACTGGAGCATATCGTCCATTATGTCTCCACCGGTGTGCCCGGCATCCTGGAAGGGGAATGTTACCTGGAATCCCCGGAAGTCACCCGCCAGTTTTACGAAACCATCGACCCCCGGCCCGCGCCGGCCCAGTTTTGCGTGTTCAAGCCCTTGAGCCAATTTACCGGGGACGAGGAGCCCGAGGTGGTAATCTTCTTTGCCCGGCCGGAAAGTATCAGCGGCCTCAACCAGCTGGCCACCTATGTCACCAATGACTTCGAAGCGGTTTATTCGCCCTTCGGCTCAGGGTGCGCCAACATCGTCACCTGGCCGCTGAAATACCAGCAATGGGGCCTGCTGAAGGCCGTATTGGGAGGCTGGGACCCCTCGGACCGCAGATTTCTCAAGCCCGACGAAATCACCTTTGCGGTGCCCAACGAGATGTTCCGGCGCATGGCCGGACGCTGGCAGGAATCCTTCCTCACCAAACCGGCCTGGGCCACAGTGCGCAAGAAGATTGAACTCAGCCGCAAGAAGTGGGGGGAGGAGTAGGAGAGATTGTGGGGGGAGGGTCAGGGTCCTGAGGACGCTGACCCTCCCCCCACACCTCCCTCCCCGACCCGGATATATTAAAGTGGGGGCAGGCGGGTCGGCCGGCTTGTTTTTG